>JAGQTE010000052.1 GCA_020439175.1 Acidimicrobiales bacterium
GAGCTCCTCGGTGCTGCAGCGGTGCGCGATGCGGCGCGTCAGCACCCGCGTCTTGCCCGAGCCGGCGCCGGCCACGATGCACAGCGGGGCGGCCGGGCTGGTCACGGCGGCGCGCTGGGACGCCGTCAGCCCGGCCAGCAGTGCGGTCACCTCCATCGGCGCCACCGTAGGCAACGGCGCCGGCTGCGCCCACCGGGCGGCCGAACCGACGAGGTCGCCGAACCAGCGGGGGTACGCTGCGGACGTGCCGTACCCCGCAGAGAACCTCCACAGCAACGAGGAGCTGGTGCTCGACCTGCACCCGCACTGGTGGACCGTGACGCCGGCGTTCCTGTCGCTGCTCGCCGCCGTGGCCTTCGGCATCTTCGCCCTCTCGCTCGACGGGACCGGGTTCGGCACGCAGTCGTTGAGCATCGCCGCCGCCATCGCCATCCTGGCGACGCTGGTGTGGTTCGGCATCCGCCTGCTGCAGCTGCGGTTCACCAACTTCGTGCTCACCAGCGATCGGGTCATCTACCGGCGCGGCATCATCTCGAAGACCGGCATCGAGATCCCGCTGGACTCGATCAACGCCATCCACTTCAGCCAGCGGTTCTGGGAGCGCATGCTCGGGTTGGGCGACCTCCGCATCGACTCGGCGTCGATCGCCGGCCAGAGCGAGTTCGAGAACATCCGCCATCCCAACCAGGTGCAGAACCAGATCTACCTGGAGATGGAGAGCAACGAGAACCGCAAGTTCGACCGGCTGGGGGGTCACGTCGACACGGCGATGAACGCCATGGCGCAGCAGCACGCCGCGCAGACGGCCCAGCCGACGGTGCCCGAGCAGCTCGAGCACCTGTCGCGGCTGCGCGACCAGGGGATCCTCACCGAGGAGGAGTTCGCGGCGAAGAAGACCGAGCTCCTCGGTCGCATGTGACGCGGGCCGTGCCGTCGCCGCGCGTCGTGTCGCTCGTCCCGTCCGTCACCGAGTCGCTCCTGGCCTGGGGTCTCGAACCGGTTGCCGTCACCCGGTTCTGCGAGCACCCCGAGCTCCGGTCCGTGGGGGGCACCAAGGACCCGGACATCGCCTCGATCGTGGCGATGCAGCCCGACCTCGTCGTGGTCAACACCGAGGAGAACCGGCGCCAGGACGCCGAGGATCTGGCCGCTGCCGGGGTCGAGGTGCTGGTACTGGACATCGACACGGTGGACGACGTCGCGCCGGCGCTGGATGCGCTGGCGCAGGCCTGCGGCCTGGACGCCGTCGCCCCCTCGCTCGATCCCGCCGTCGATCCGCCGGCGCGGGTGCGGGCCTTCGTCCCGATCTGGCGGCGCCCCTGGATGGCCCTGGGACCACGCTGCTACGGCACCTCCCTGCTCGCCCGGCTCGGCGTCGACGTCGTGCAGCCCGAGGGCGCGGCCGACCAGCGGTACCCGACCGTCGAGCTCGACGCCGTCGCCGCCGCGTCGCCCGACGTGGTGCTGGCGCCGTCGGAGCCCTACCCGTTCGCCGAGCGCCACGTCGCCGAGCTCGCCGTCGTGGCGCCGGTCCACCTCGTCGACGGCAAGGACCTGTTCTGGTGGGGATGGCGGACGCCGTCGGCGATCGACCGGCTCGGCCACCTCGTCGATCGGTGGGCGGCGTGAGCGGTCGTATCGCCGCCTTCGTGGCCATCGTGGTGGCCATCGTCGCCGTCGTCGTCTACGTGGTGCGTGCCGACATCGACCGCCGCAACGCCGACCACGGCGCGTCGTTGAGCACGGTCAGCACCTACCCGTCGCCTCCGCCGCCCGGTGGTGGCTCGACGTCGATGGCTCCGGGGTCGACGACGCCGTTGCCCGCGCCGGGCGCGCTCACCGGATCGTCCCTGGCGATCGAGCTGGAGCAGCGCATCCGCACCGAGACCGGGTGGACCCACAAGGTGACGTGCGATCCTGCCGGTGCCGTCGCCGTGGGATCGGTGCTCAGCTGCACCGCCGCCACCGAGCCGCCGATCCGCGAGGTGCCGCCGAGCACGATCATCGCCGTCGTGGTGGCGCCGGATCGTGCCGTCGCGGCGCGTGGCCGCGGCGGGCCGTTCAGCGCCGACGTGCTGCTCGGCGAACCCGACCAGACGTGCGCCGCCATGCTCGACGCCGGCTACCCCTACGTCTCGGCGCTGGCATGGTGGTGGCTCCACGACCGGCCGCCGGCGCTGGTGGAAGGCGAGGCGCTCGACCGTCCGTGCGTCGAGACCTACGGCCCTGCCGTCGTCGATGCCGCCTTCGCCGCCGCCGTCGGCCCCGATCTCAGCGCCTGAGGTCGCGTCCGCAGCGGTCAACGCAGGCGAGCGCCGTCGACGGCGCGCACCAGCCACCCGCGGGCGTCCCGGCCCGACGGCAGCCGCACGAGGTCGTCGGTGACCTGCGCCACCGTGCCCGGCGCGACGAGGGCGACGACGCAACCGCCGAACCCGGCGCCGGTGAGTCGGGCGCCGTACACACCGGGCATGGCGACCAGCTCGTCGACCAGCGCGTCGAGTGCAGGGCTGGACACGGCGAAGTCGTCGCGCAACGACACGTGGCTCTCGACGAAGCACCGTCCGGCCGAGGTGAGGTCGTCGGCGCGCAGCGCCTGCACCGTGCTGCGGACCCGGGCGCACTCGGAGATGACGTGGCGGGCCCGGGCGCGGTCGGTCGGATCGGGCACGGCGGCCACGTCGTCGGGTGCGGCGTGGGCGAGCGGTCCGATCGTCGCGGCAGCGCGCTCGCAGGCGGCGCGCCGCTCGGCGTAGGCCGAGCCGACGAGGGTGCGATCCTCCCCGGAGTGCACGACGGCGACCTCCACGCCGTCGGGCAACGGCACGGGCTCGACGGTGCCGGCGGCGAAGTCCATCAGCAGCGCGTGGTCCGCCACCCCGCTCGTCGATGCCAACTGGTCCATCACGCCGCACGGCACCCCCGACGCCGTCTGCTCGGCGCGCTGGCACAGCGTGGCCAGCTCCGACGGCGTGCCGTCGAAGCCCAGCGCCAACGCCACCGCCACCTCGAGCGACGCACTCGACGAGAGGCCGGCACCGAGCGGCAGGGTCGAGCGCACGACCCCGTCGAACCCGGGCACCGTGCGGCCGGCGGCGGCGAGCTCGTGCACGACACCGGCGGCGTAGCGCGCCCACGGCGGGGTGACCGCCGCCGGATCGTCGATGTGGGTCGCCAAGGTGGCGGCGCCGGTGGTGGCGGTGCTCGCCAGGCGGATGACCGCACCGCCTCGACGCCCCTCGACGCGGGTGCCGAGGTCGATCGCCATCGGCAGGGCCACACCGCCGGCGTAGTCGGTGTGATCGCCGATCAGGTTCACCCGCCCTGGCGCCCACGCCCGCACGACGACCCGGTCCGATGACGCGGTCACGGCCGGCCCGAGCCCTGCGGCGTCGGTCCTCCGGCGGTGCGCAGCGCGGCGGCGGCGTCGACCGGTTCGACCGGGTTGACGTACACCTGGGCACCGACCTCGGCGGCGGCGACGAAGCGTGGCGTCCCGGGACCGCGCCACAGCGGGGCGATGTGCACGTGCAGCCAGAAGGCCGGCGCCGACCCGTCGGTCGGCTGCTGGTGGATCCACAGCATGTAGGGCATGGCCGCGTCGAACAGGGCGTCGAGGCGGCTCAGCGCGTCGACGAGCACCGCCGCCAGGTCGTCGCGCTCGTCCGGGGGCAGGGCGACCAGGTCGGGTCGACGCTCGGTCGGCGCCACGACCAGCTCATAGGGCCACGACGCCGCCCACGGCACGAAGGCGCGGGCGCTCCCGGTCGCGCACACGAGGCGGTCGTCCGACGCGCCGCGGGGCCCGTCGCCGAGCGCGGTGGCGAACCCGTCGGCGGCGATCTCGGCGGCCAGGCGGGGCGGGACCGTCTCGTAGGCGTAGATCTGCCCGTGCGGATGCGCGATCGTCGCGCCGACCTCGGGGCCACGGTTCTCGAAGCACAGCACGCTGGCGACGTCGGCGCGGGCGCCGAGCGCTGCCGTGCGCTCGGCCCACAGGTCGACCACCTTGCGGGCACCGGCGACGCCGAGCGACGCGAAGGTGGCGTCGTGGTCGTCGGTGTAGAGCACCACCTCGCACCGGTCGCCCGGCATCGACGGCCATCGGTTGGGGAACCACCGGACGTCGTACGGCTCGGGGGCTTCGAGACCGCCGGGGCAGAAGGGGCACCCGGTCGCCGGCAGGTTCGGTCGGGCCTGGCGGGCCGCGACGACGATCACCTGGTCGCCGGTGAGGGGATCGTGGCGGATCGGCACGGCTACCGGTTCGTCCTGCATCGGCGGGTCAACCTAGCGGCGGGCAGGGCGGACCGATTCTTGACCGTCCGGTCAAGGTGCGGCGAGGATGACCCCGTGCCGGTCATCAGCGCCAACGCCATCGACATCTGCTTCGAGGTCTACGAGCCGGGCCACGACGGACCGCTCGACGGGCCGTCGGGCACGACGCGCGAGACCGTCGTGTTCGTGTCCGGGCTGGGTTCGCAGATGATCACCTGGGAGCCGGAGTTCTTCGCCCCGCTCCTGGACGCCGGTCATCGCGTCGTGCGCTTCGACAACCGCGACGTCGGGCTGTCGTCCAAGGTCGACTCGTCGCTCACCGTCGACGACCTGCTGGGTGCGTTGGGCGGTGCGCCGGTCGAGGCGCCGTACCTGCTCTCGGACATGGCCGCCGACCTCCTCGCCCTGCTGGATGCGTTGGGGCTCGACCGGGTCCACGTCGTCGGGTCCTCGATGGGCGGGATGATCGCCCAGACCTTCGCCATCGAGCATCGCGACCGCCTGGCGTCGCTGACGTCGATCATGTCGACCACCGGCGAGCCGGACGTCGGCGCCCCCGACCCCGCCATCCTCGGCGTCCTCCTGGCGCCGTCGCCCGCCGACCGCGACGGCGCCATCGAGCACACCGTGACAACGCATCGCGCCATCGGCAGCCCGACGCTGTTCGACGAGGAGCGAGCGCGCCGGAAGGCGGCGCTCGCCTACGACCGGTGTCACCACCCGCGCGGCACGCTCAACCAGATCGTGGCCATCGCGCTGTCCGGCGATCGCGCCGCCGGGCTGGCCGCGCTCGACGCGCCGACGCTCGTCATCCACGGCGAGGCGGACCCACTCGTCGGCGTCTCCGGGGGGCGGCGCACGGCCGAGCTGGTCGTCGGGTCGACGTTGCAGGTCCACGACGAGATGGGCCACGCCATCCCGAGCGACCTCTGGCCCGAGGTGACCGGGGCCATCGCGCAGCAGGTGGCGCGAGCCTGAGCGACGACGCGGCTGCCCGGCCGCGTCGCGCCGACCAACACAACCACCGACCTGGGGAGGAACCGTGGCCGGACCACTGCAAGGCATCAAGGTGCTCGAGATCGCCGGGATCGGTCCCGGACCGTTCGCCGCCATGCTGCTCGCCGACCTGGGCGCCGACGTCCTGCGCATCGACCGGGCGGACCGCGTCTCGGCGACGACGCCGGAGTGGCCGAACCTCGACGTGCTCAACCGGGGACGCCGCTCGGTCGGCATCGACCTCAAGAGCGAGGCCGGCGTCGAGGCGCTGCTCGAGCTCGTGGAGCAGGCAGACGTGCTGATCGAAGGTTTTCGCCCCGGGGTCACCGAACGGCTCGGGTTCGGCCCCGACGTCTGCCTGGCCCGCAACGAGCGGCTCGTCTACGGCCGCATGACCGGATGGGGCCAGGACGGGCCCTACGCCCAGGCGGCGGGCCACGACATCAACTACATCGCCCTCGCCGGCGCCCTCGAGTCGATCGGCCGTGCCGGCGAGCCGCCGCTGCCGCCGCTCAACCTGGTGGGGGACTTCGGCGGCGGCGGGATGTTCCTGGTCGTGGGCGTGCTCGGCGCGCTGGTCGAGCGTCAGCGCTCGGGCCGGGGGCAGGTGGTCGACGCCGCCATGGTCGACGGCGCCGCCATCTTGATGACGATGTTCCACGCCTTCCGGGCGATGGGCATCTGGGCCGACGAGCGCGGGACCAACCTGCTCGACACGGGCGCCCACTTCTACGAGGTGTACGAGACCGCCGACGCCAAGTTCGTGTCGGTGGGGTCGATCGAGCCGCAGTTCTACGCGCAGCTCGTGGCGCTGAGCGGGCTCGGTGCCGACAGCGACCTCCCGCACCAGATGGACAAGGGGCAGTGGCCGGCGCTGAAGTAGCGCCTCGCCGCCATCTTCAAGACCAAGACGCGCGACGAGTGGTGCGCCGTCATGGAGCACACCGACGTGTGCTTCGCGCCGGTCCTGTCGATGGTCGAGGCGCCGGCGCACCCGCACAACGTGCATCGTCAGACGTTCGTCGAGGTCGACGGCGTGACCCAACCCGCCCCGGCACCGCGCTTCAGCCGGACGCCGGGCGAGATCCAGCGGCCGCCGGCCCATCCCGGTCAGCACACCGACGAGGCGCTGGCCGACTGGGGCATGCCCGCCGAGCGCATCGCCGCGCTGCGCGACGACGGCGCCATCGCCTGACCGAGCGACCGGTCTGCTGCGGGCGCGGCGCCGGTCCTCATCGGATCCTCATCGATCCCCAACGGCCAGCCCACAGCCGGGGACGACGCTCGTCCCATGGCTGCTCGATCGCGCTCGACGCGCACCGCATCATCCAGCTCGTCCCGCGCCAGGCGCGGCGTGGTCGGCATGGCCCTGGCCGTGGTCGCCCTGCTGTGCCTCGGCATGTTGCCGGCGCACGCGGCGCCGCAACCGTCCGCAGCGTTGCCGGCGTGGGTGCGTCGGCCCTGTGCGCCCACGGCGATCCCCGAGCCGCTGGTGGCCGGCACGTACTGCCGCAACGTGGTGGTGGACGGCGTGGTGCGGGAGTACCTGCTCTACGTGCCGGCGCAGCGCGCCGTCGGCGGTGCGCCGCTCGTCGTCATGCATCACGGTTCCGGTGGGGACGGGCTGAAGTTCTGGCGGACGTCCGGCTGGCGGGAGGTCGCCGACGCCCAGGGCGCCGTCGTCGCCTTCCCGACGGGGTTGCAGCACTTCGTCACGAAGGACGGCGCGAACCGCTGGATCACCAAGTGGAACGGCCTCGACCTCGTCGATGAGATCGACGTGGCGCGGCGCCTGCCCGGCTACCCGGCGGACGCGCCGTGGCCGGCCGACGACGTCGCCTTCGAGCGGCAGCTCGTCGACGACGTCGAGGACCTGGTCCCGGTCGACGAGCAGCGCATCTTCGTCAGCGGGTTCTCGAACGGCGCGTCGTTCGCCAACCGGGTGGCGATCGAGCTGCCCGACCGCGTCGCCGCGGTGGGCGCGTCCGGCGGCGGGCCCGTCATCCCGGCCGCGTTCCCGTCCCACGACGAACCGCCCGCCGACCTGTGGTTGATCATCGGCAGCGCCGACGACCGGTTCCTCGCGGGCAGCGGCCTGGACGAGCTGCCCCTCGACCCGGCCGGGATGGTGGCGGTCCCGGTGCTGCGGGCGGCGATGGCGTCGCACACGTTGCGGTGGGGGCTCCCGATCGTCCCCTGCCAGATCGACCGGCGCGCGACGTCCACGACGCTCGTCTTCTGTGCCCCAGGGCGCCCCGAGTTCCGCCTGAGCATCGTGGACGACCTGACGCACGTCTACCCGCACGGCTTCGATCGACGGACGAACCCGTCCGGCATCGCTGCCGCCCGCGTGTTCTGGACCTTCTTCGCCGCGCGCCCCCTTGCCGAGGCGCCGTGATCCCCACCCGGAAGGTTCGTGGGCGTCGGTAGCATCGGCCCTCATGGCAACGCTGGTGACCTTCCATGCCCACCCCGATGACGAGGCGATCGCAACGGGAGGCACCATGGCGCTCGCCGCTGCCGCCGGGCATCGCGTCATCCTGGTGACCGCCACCCGCGGCGAGCACGGGGAGCCCGTGCCCGGGGTGCTGCGCGACGGCGAGCAGCTGTGGGAGCGGCGGGTGGTCGAGACGCACGCCGCGGCCGAGGCGCTCGGGGTCGAGCGCGTGGCCTTCCTCGGCTACGTCGACTCCGGCATGATGGGCGAGCCGACGAACGACGATCCGGCGTGCTTCTGGCAGGCCGACCTCGACGAGGCCGCCGAGCGGCTGGCCACCATCCTGCGCGACGAGGGTGCCGACGTGCTCACCGTGTACGACGACCACGGCGGCTACGGCCATCCGGATCACATCCAGGTGCATCGGGTGGGGCATCGTGCTGCAGAGCTCGCCGGCGTGGCCGTCGTGTACGAGGCCACCATGAACCGCGACGCCATCCGGCGGGCGATGGCCGAGGTCACGGCGGAGATGACGGCGGACATCGGCGAGGACCAGGCCGAGCGCATGGAGCGCGTCGTCGAGGAGGAGTTCGGCTCCCCGGAGGCGCTCATCACCCACGGCGTCGACGTCACCTCGGTGCTGGCGGCCAAGCGCGCCGCCATGGTGGCCCACGCCAGCCAGATCGCCGACGACTCGTGGTTCTTGCAGATGGACGACGAGACGTTCGGGCGGGCGTTCGGCACCGAGTGGTTCATCCGTGTGGGCGCCCCGCGCGCCGAGGGCGCGGCGATGGGCGGCGACCTGTTCGCCGGTGTGCCCGTCTCCTGAGGTCATGGCGCTCGTCCACCTCGTGCGGCACGCCGAGCCGGCCGCCACCTATGCCGACCATCCGGACCCCGGGTTGTCGGCGCTCGGCCGTGCCCAGGCCGAGGCGGTCGTCGCCCGGCTGCTCCCGCTCGGCGGCGACCTGCTGACCTCGCCCCTGCGACGCGCCGTCGAGACCGGCGAGCCCTTGGCGGCGGCGCGCGGTGTCGATCTCGTCGTGGCGTCTGCGGTCGCCGAGATCCACTCCCCGTCGTCCGAGCTGGCGGCCCGCACCGCCTGGTTGCGCACGGCGCTGGCGTCGCGCTGGGGCGATCTCGATACGGCGCAACGGGCGTGGCGCGATGCCGTCGTGGCCCGCCTGCTCGCCGTGGATGGCGACGCTGTCGTGTTCACGCACTTCGTCGCCATCAACGTCGCCATCGGAGCGGCGACCGGTGACGATCGGGTCGTGTGCGCCTCGGTGGGCCACGCCTCCGTCACGACGTTCGAGGTCGTCGCCGGCGCCGGCGGCCGGCGGCTCGAGCTCGTGGCCCTCGGCGACGAGCAGCCGACCGTGGTCCGCTGACACGACGCCGGCAGCGGTCGCCGGGAGATCGGGGTGATTCGGTCGCACCGGATGCGCCGCCTACGCTGGTCGTCGGACCGGACGACCCGACCGCTCGATCCCCAGGAGTCCCCGTGCAGCTTTCCCCCCGTCTCCGTCGCGCCCGCGCTGCCGCGGTCGTCGTCGGTGCCAGCGTTCTCGCCGCCTCGTGCGGTGGCGGCGGCGATGTCCAGGCCGGTGGCGGCGACGGCGACGCCGCCGGCGCCGAGGGCGGCGCGCCGGTGTCGACGGCAGCGCCGATCGACGTCGTTCCCGGCATGCCGCCGGTCGTCGACCCGACGAACCTCTACAGCGAGACCGGTCCGAACATGCTGGCCGACACGGTGAAGGACGACGCCTTCCGCGTGTACGTCCCCAACGAGCGCTCGGGGACGGTCACCGTCATCGACCCGACGACCTACGAGGTCATCGACACGTACGCCACCGGTGCCATCCCGCAGCACGTCGTGCCGGCGTGGGACCTCGAGACCCTCTACGCCCTCAACAACAGCGGGAACTCGCTCACGCCGATCGATCCGGCGACGGGCGAGGACGGCAAGAACATCCCGATCGAAGATCCGTACAACCTGTACTTCACGCCGGACGGGCAGCACGCCATCATCGTCCAGGAGGCGCTCGAGCGGTTGATGTTCGTCGACCCGCACACCTTCGAAGAGACCGACGACGTGATGCAGCTCGAGTGCGCCGGGCTGAACCACATCGACTTCTCGATCGACGGCAAGTACCTGGTCGCCACCTGTGAGTTCGAAGGCGCGGCCGTCAAGGTCGACTGGGTCAACCGCACGGTGCTCGACAAGCTCGTGCTCGACGACGCCAACGTCGTCGAGGGTGGCTATCAGAACCTGCCGATGCCCCAGGACGTGCGAGTGAGCCCGGACGGCTCGACGTTCTACTTCGCCGACATGATCAGCGACGGGGTACACATCGTCGACGCCGCCACGTTCACCGAGAAGGCCTTCCTCAAGACCGGGCGTGGCGCCCACGGCCTGTACCCGTCGCGCGACGGCAAGCAGCTGTACGTGATCAACCGTGGCGCCAACACCTTCGACGTGCCGAGCGGGCCCGGCGGCATCACCATCATCGACTTCGCCACCAACGAGATCGTCGAGCAGCACCCGATCCCCGGTGGCGGTAGCCCCGACATGGGCAACTTCACCCCCGACGGCGGCGAGCTGTGGCTCGGCGGTCGCTACGACCACGTGGTCTACGTGTTCGACACCCAGACCAAGGAGTTCACCCACCAGATCGAGGTGGGTCGGGGTCCTCATGGCCTGACCGTGTGGCCCCAGCCCGGTCGCTACAGCCTGGGCCACACCGGCAACATGCGGTGAGCCGCGCCTCCCGCATCTCGTTCGCCGGGCTCGCCACGGCGGTGCTGACGGTCGGTGCCGGTGCGTGCGCCGCGCCGGTCCTCGACGCGGGGCGCGTGGCGCAGGCCGTCCGCGATCAGGCCAACGGGGTGGAGTTGGCCGACGTGGTCTGCCCGCCCGACGTGGCGGCGGCTGCCGGCGCCACCTTCGAGTGCGTGGCGACCGGCGCCGACGGGACGCGCGTCGTCGTCACCGTGACCCAGCGCGACGACGCCGGCGACGTCACGATCAGCTACGGGCGCGGCATGGTCGACACCTCGTCGGTGGCGGCGATGCTCGACGCCGAGGTCGAGGCCACGCTCGAGGCCGAGGTCGAGCTGCGCTGCCCGGCGGCGGTGCTGCTGCCCGATGCCACCGGCTCGTTCACGTGCAGCGGGGTGGACGAGGGCGGCGACCGGTTCGAGATCGCGGTGCGGGTCGCCGACGGCGCCGTCGCGCCCGACGCCTGGGACCTCGTCCGCTGACGCCAGCGCGCCGTTCGCTCAGCGCTCGACCAGCTCGCCGGCGCCGCGGAACACCGACGTGCCCTCGACCGAGCGGACGAGCAGGGCCGGTCCGGCGAAGCGGCGACCCTCGAGCGTCGTGAACGACAGCGTGTACGCGCCGTGGGCGAACGTCGGCTCGGCGAGCGGTACCACGATCGCCTCCCAGTCGGCGACGTCGGACTCGGGACGGCGCACCACCACGACGTCGGCGTAGCGCAGGCGGACGTCGGTGCCGTCGATCTCGAGCGTCGCCACGTCGTGGCGCTCGGCCGCCATCAGGGCGTGCGGGTCAGGATGTCAGCGCCGGCGTCGGTGACGAGGATCGTGTGCTCGAACTGCGCCACCCGGCTGGCGTCGGGCGTGACCGCGGTCCAGCCATCGGGCCACACGGCGTGCTGCCAGGTGCCGATGGCGATCATCGGCTCGATGGTGAAGGTCATGCCCGCCTCGAGGGTGCGCGTGGCCGACGGCTCGAAGTAGTGCGGGATCTGCAGGTCGGCGTGGAACCGCTCGCCGATGCCGTGGCCGATGAACGCCCGGATGACCTCGAACCCCGCCGCCTCGGCGTGGGTCTGGATCGCCCGGCCGATGGCGTTGACGGGCTGGCCGGGCGCCACGGCGGCGATCCCGAGGTCGAGGCACTCGCGGGTGACGGTGATGAGGCGGCGCGACTCGGGATCGACGTCGCCCACCTCGAAGGTGGCGTTGGTGTCGCCGTGCACGCCGTCGAGGAAGATCGTCACGTCGATGTTGACGATGTCGCCGTCGCGCAGCGCCCGGTCGTCGGGGATGCCGTGGCAGATCACCTCGTTGACGGAGGTGCACACGGACTTGGGGAAGCCGCGGTAGTTCAGCGGACTGGGGTAGCCGCCGCGGGCGATGGTCGCCTCGTGGACGACGGCGTCGATCTCGTCGGTGGTGACCCCGGGGGCGACGGCCTTGCCGGCGAGCTCGAGGATCTCGGCGGCGGCCGCTCCGGCGCGCCGCATCCGCTCGATGACCTCCGGCGACTTCACGGCCGGTTCGTCCCACACCCGTGGGGTGCCGGTCTCGGCATAGTCGGGTCGGGCGATGTCGGCGGGCACCGGGCGCATCGGGCTCTGGCGGCCCGGCTTCACCAGCGCCGCGTCGGCGCGGTGGCAGCGCTTGTACTTCTTGCCGCTGCCGCACCAGCAGGGGTCGTTGGACTTGAGCATCGACGACGCAGTGTAGGGGCGCCCTCCGCCGGCTCCCTCGCCCGCCCTCGGATTGCACGTCGCGGCCACGCCAGCAACGATGCAGTCCCATGACCGTGATCAGGATCAACGCCATCACCGTGCCGCCGGAGGGCGGCGGCGAGCTCGCTCGCCGATTCGGAGCCCGTGCCGGGGCGGTGGACGGCGCCGACGGCTTCGAGGGGTTCGAGCTGCTGGAGCCGACCGACGGCCGCGACACCTGGCTGGTCATCACCCGGTGGCGGGACCAGGCGGCCTTCGAGGCGTGGGTGGCGTCGCCGGCGTTCGCCCATGGACACCGGTCCGAGGGGGAAGCCGCCGCCGGAGGCGAGCAGCGCCCGGTCGGCGTGCACTCCGAGCTGTGGAGCTACGACATCGCGCTGGCGGCGACCCCGTCGGGCGGTGCGGACGCCTGATCCGTGCTGCTCGACGTCCACGAGTCGTTCGCCTGGTTCGTCGTCGTGGCGAACGGGCTGGCCGGGCTGTGGTTCCTCGCGGCCAACTGGCTCGAGGCCCTGCGGACCCGCGCCATGTGGTGGTTCGTCACCGTGGCCCAGCTCACGGTCTTCGTCCAGGTGATCCTGGGGGTCGCCATGGTCGCCGGGCAGGGCATCGAGGCGCCGAAGTTCCACATGTTCTACGGCTTCGTCGCCATCATCGCCATCGGCATCATCTACTCGTACCGGGCGCAGCTCAAGGCGCACCAGTACCTGCTGTACGGCCTCGGCAGCCTGTTCATCATGGGGCTGGGCATCCGGGCCATGATCGTCGGCCTGCGCTGAGGTCGGTCAGAGGTTGACGACCGGACAGGTCAACGTGCGGGTGATGCCGTCGATCATCTGGACGCGGCTCACGACCATGCGCCCGAGGTCGTCCATGTTGTCGGCCTCGGCGATGGCGATCACGTCATAGGGTCCGGTGACGTCGTCGGCCGAACGCACCCCGTCGATGTCTCGGATCTCGCCCGCCACCTGGGCGGCCTTGCCGACCTCGGTCTGGATCAGGACGTAGGCGCTCACGGTCATCGGTGCCCCCGGAGGATCGTGGCGGGCACGCCAGGCCCACCTGGCGCCGCATGGTACCCCCGGCCCACCGGACGCGCTCCGGCCCCGGCGGGAGGAGCCGGGGCCGGAGGTCGACGCTCGGAGGGGAGGGAGCCGGCGTCGGGGAGGTGGTCACGCCCCGTCGGCGGAGGGGGCCTCGGCGACGTCGATGGCGTCGGTGCGGCCGGCGCCGGTCGCCACGAGCACCTTGCGCGGTGTCGCCTGCTCGGCGATGGGGATCGTCACGACGAGCACGCGGTCGACGTAGGACGCGGCCACGCCGTCGCTGTCGAGGTGCTCGCCGAGGAGCACGCGGCGTCCCATCCGTCCGAACCGGCGCTCGGCGCTGAGGACACGCTCCCCCTCGACGGCGGGGCGCCGCCGCTCGGCCGACACCCGCAGCTCGTCGCCGTCGACCTCGACGTCGATCGAGGTGGCGTCCACGCCGGGAAGATCGAAGCGCAGCTCGATCTCGTTGTCTCGGCGGACGGCATCCATCGGCATGGACGGTGCGGCGGAGCCACCGGCGGCGGTGAGTGCCCGATCGAGCTCGCGGAACGGATCGACATGACGGAACGGGTCGAAGCGCATCAGCATCGTGGCCTCCATGGTTCGGCTGGTGGTGTGCTGGTTCGACGAGGAGCCTAGCAGGAAAGTTGAGTGGATAACACTCAAGAAAATGATGACATCGGGCACAACTGCCGGCGACCAGCGCCGGTGCCGCCCGGTCCGGACGCGACTAGGGGGAGGCGCCGAGACGCCGCCCCCTCAGGTCGGAACCGGTGCGGCCGCTGCCGCGGCGCTCAGTCCGCCAGGCGCTTCTGCAGCGCGGCGAGCTCGTCGGCCAGCTCGGCCGGCAGGTGTGCGCCGAAGGTGTCGTAGTGCGCCTCGATCTGCGGGATCTCCTGGCGCCATGCCTCGTTGTCGACGGCCAGGACCTGCGCCATGGCGGCGTCGTCGAGGTCCAGCCCCGTGCGATCGATGGCGTCGAGGGTGGGGACGTGCCCGATGGCGGTCTCGTCCGCCGGTGCGGCGTCGTCGAGACGTTCGATCACCCACTTGAGCACCCGGCTGTTGTCGCCGAAGCCCGGCCACATGAAGCCGCCGTCCTCGTCCTTGCGGAACCAGTTGACCCAGAAGAGCTTGGGCAGCTTGTCGGCGTCGGCGTCAGCGCCCACCTCGAGCCAGTGCCCGAAGTAGTCGCCCATGTTGTAGCCACAGAACGGGAGCATGGCGAAGGGATCGAAGCGCAGCTCGCCGACCGTGCCGGCGGCCGCCGCCGTCTTCTCGGACGACATGATCGACCCGAGGAACACCCCGTGCTGCCAGTTGAAGGCCTCGGTCACCAGCGGGACGTTGGTGGCGCGCCGGCCGCCGAAGAGGATGGCCGAGATGGGCACGCCGCTCGGGCTCTCCCAGTCGTCGGCGATCGACGGGCACTGCGCCGCCGGTGCGGTGAACCGGGCGTTGGGGTGGGCGGCGGGCGTGTCCGACGCCGGGGTCCAGTCGTTGCCCTTCCAGTCGACCAGGTGCGCCGGCGCCTCCTCGCTCAGCCCCTCCCACCAGATGTCGCCGTCGTCGGTGAGGGCGCAGTTGGTGAAGATCGAGTTGGCATCGAGCGTGTGCAGCGCGTTCTTGTTCGTGTGCTCGGAGGTGCCCGGTGCGACGCCGAAGAAGCCGGCCTCGGGGTTGATCGCCCACAGCCGACCGTCCTCGCCGAACTTCATCCAGGCGATGTCGTCGCCGACGGTCTCGATCTTCCACCCGGGCAGGGTGGGGATCATCATGGCCATGTTGGTCTTGCCGCAGGCGGACGGGAACGCCGCCGCCACGTAGCGCTTCTCGCCGCCGGGGGGCGTCACGCCGAGGATCAGCATGTGCTCGGCCAGCCAACCGCCGTCCCGAGCCATCGTCGAGGCGATGCGCAGCGCGAAGCACTTCTTGCCCAGCAGCGCGTTGCCGCCGTAGCCCGAGCCGTAGGACCAGATCTCGCGCGTCTCGGGGAAGTGGACGATGTACTTGTTCTCGGCGTCGCACGGCCAGGCGACGTCCCCCGTGCCGTCGGGCAGCGGCATGCCGACCGAGTGGACGCACGGCACGAACTCGCCGTCGCCGAGCACGTCGAGCGCCGGCTGACCCATGCGGGTCATGATCCGCATGTTGACGGCCACGTAGGGCGAGTCGGACAGCTGGACGCCGATGTGGGCGATGGGTGACCCGAGCGGGCCCATCGAGAACGGCACGACGTACATGGTGCGCCCGGCCATGGCGCCGCGGTAGAGCTCGAGGAGCTCGGCCTTCATCTCGGCCGGTGCGCGCCAGTTGTTGGTCGGTCCGGCGTCGGCCTCGTTCTCGGAGCAGATGAACGTGCGGTCCTCGACCCGGGCCACATCGCCGGGGTCGGAGAGGGCGAGGAAGCTGTTCGGGCGGATGTCGTCGTTCAGGCGACGGAAGGTCCCGCCCTCGACCAGCTGCTCGCACAGCTGTGCGTACTCCTCCTCGGAGCCGTCGCACCAGTGGACGTCGGCGGGTTGGAGCACCTCCGCCCACTCGTCCACCCACGCGAGGAGCTTGGTGTTCGTCGTCGCTGCCATCTGACCTCCGACCCCATCGTCGAATCGTGTGTGCAACGTCGGGCCGCGCCCGACCGTGAGGTCATGGTACCGACCGTTGCTCCGCGCCATGAACTCGGAGCGGACGGGAGGTGGCGCGTCGATGGACGGCGACCGATGGTGGTCGTGCCGTGCCGGGTGCTCAGCCGGCGCCGAGGTCGCCCGTAGGCGTGTGCATGTCCACCTCGGAGCCGAGGCGCAGCGCGGTGGCCTGGTTGCCGGCGACGTCGAACACGACGCGCTGGCCGGGGCGCAGCATGCGGAAGATCGAGCCTTCGAGGGCGTCGGGCGCCAGCTCGTACTCGGCGAGGTCGGTGTCGGCCACGAGCGATCCGGTGCCGGTGATCGGGTCGAACGCCTTGATCACACCCTGCATCGTCGCAACCTCAGCGGGCGGCTTTGGTGATCTTGCCGGCCTTGATGCAGCTGGTGCAGACGTCGACGCGTCGTGTCCGGCCGTCCACGATGGCGCGCACCCGCTGGATGTTCGGGTTCCACCGCCGCTTGGTGCGACGGTGCGAGTGGCTGACCTTCATGCCGAACGACGGCTTCTTGCCGCAGATCTCGCAGGTGGATGCCATGGCGGTTGGACCTTCTCCTCGCGGGTGCCCGGACCTCGTGGTGTCGGGACAGCCGGGAGAGGGTAGCAGGAGGTGTCGGCGGGCCCCAATCGACGGAGCGATCGGTTGCCGGGGTGCAGCGGTCGCCTACGATCCGCCCTCAGGCCGGGACCGGCCGGATCGGAGGCACGACGCTCGGATGGCGGTGGCAGAAGCGCTGACGGTGCACCAGCTGCGCGAGGTCATGGCGACCTTCGCCCAGCTCCTGGAGCAGCACAAGGCGGTCATCAACGCGCTCAACGTGTACCCCGTGCCGGATGGCGATACGGGGACGAACATGACGCTCACCGTCACCTCGGTCGTCGCCGAGCTCGACGGCGTGGCCGAGGCCGATGACGTCGCGGCCGTCTGCAAGGCGATCAGCCACGGGTCGCTGATGGGAGCCCGGGGCAACTCCGGCGTGATCCTGTCGCAGATCCTGCGCGGGATCGCCGAGGAGGTGCGCGACGCCGGGGTGGCGACGATCGGCCCCGACGTGCTCGCCCGGGCGCTGGCCCGCGCCTCGGACGGCGCCTACGGCGCGGTGCTCAAGCCGGTGGAGGGCACGATCCTCACCGTCGTGCGCGAGGCATCGGAGGGGGCGACGGCGGCCGCCGCCGGCGGGGCCACGCTCGTCGGCGTGCTGGAGGCGGCGCGCGCCGCCGGCGGCGCTGCGCTGGCGCGCACGCCCGATCTGTTGCCGGTGCTGGCCGAGGCGGGCGTGGTCGACGCCGGCGGCACGGGGCTGCTGCTCCTGCTTGACGCCGCCCTGGGCGTCGCCGATGGCCGGCCCCTGCCCGAACCGCCCGCCGTGGCGTCGGTCGCCGCCGTGGAGCATGGCGCGCACCACGACCACGACGGTGACGGGTTGGCCGATCTGCGCTACGAGGTCATGTTCTTCCTGGAGGCGCCGGACGAGACCATCGCCGCCTTCAAGGACGTGTGGGCGGGCATCGGCGACTCGATCGTCGTCGTCGGCGGTGACGGCCTGTGGAACTGCCACATCCACACCGACGACATCGGCGCGTCGATCGAGGCCGCCATCGACTGCGGGCGCCCGCGCGACATCCGCGTGACCGACCTGATGGAGCAGGTCGAGGAGGAGCGCTGGGTGCGGGAGGCCGCAGTCGAGCACGACGATCGCCCGGCCCAGGCCGACGAGCCGGTCGGCTGCGCCGTGGTCGCGGTCGCCACGGGCGCCGGGGTCAGTCGCATCTTCCACTCCCTCGGCGTGCAGCGCATGGTGCGCGGCGGGCAGACGATGAACCCGTCGACGGCCGAGCTGCTCGAGGCGGTGGAGAGCGCGCCGGCAGACGATGTCGTGCTGTTGCCGAACAACAAGAACATCATCCCGGTCGCCGAGCAGGTCGATGCGCAGACCGCCAAGACGGTGCGCGTCGTGCCGACCACGGGCATCGCCGAGGCGTTCGCCAGCCTGTTGAGCTACGACCCCGAAGCGACGGCGGACGACAACGCCGCGGCGATGGCGGAGGCCGCGGACGCCGTGGTCGCCGGCGAGGTCACCCAGGCGGTGCGCGACTCCACGTGCGAGCTCGGCCCCATCGCCACCGGGGACTGGCTCGGCATCGGGCGTGACGGGATCAAGGCCGTCACGGGTGCGCTCGACGAGACGTGCGTGCGCCTGCTGGACGCGCTCGTCGCCGACGACCACGAGCTGGTGACGATCATCGAGGGCGACGGCGCGTCGGACGCCGTCACCCGCCACTGCACCGTGTGGCTGGCCGAGCATCGCCCCGATGTCGGGACCGAGGTGCACCACGGCGGCCAGCCGCTGTACCCGTACCTGTTCGGCATCGAGTAGCCGCTCGTGGCCCGCCGCCTCGCCCAGCTCGCGCAGGTGCCCGTCGACGACCTGCGCGGGGTCGGACCGAAGACCGCCACGGCGCTGGCAGCCGTCGGCGTGGCCAGCGTGCTCGACCTGTTGCTCTACTACCCACGTCGCTACCTGGACCGCACGGCGACGGCGACGATCCGGGACCTGGCGGAGGGCGAGCAGGCGACGGTCCTCGTCGAGGTCAAGCGGGTCACCGCTCGGCGCACGCGCAACCGGCGCTCGCTGGTGCAGGTGTCGGTCGGCGACGGGACGGCCTCGATGGGCATCACGTTCTTCAACCAGCCGTGGCGTGAGCGGCAGCTGCGCCCCGGCATGCAGGCCCTGGTCTACGGCAAGCTCGAGCGCTACCAGGGCAACCGGCAGATGACGAACCCGGTGGTCGACCTCGTCGGGGACCGGACGGGCCGGATCATCCCCGTCTATCCGCAGTCCGAGAAGGCGAACCTCATGTCGTGGGACGTGGCCAAGCTCATGGACGAGGTCCTCGAGCGCGCCGGGACGTTCGCCGACCCGCTCGACGACGACGTGCGTCGACAGCTCGACCTGGTCGATCGCACCGCCGCCTTCGTCGGGATCCACGCGCCCGAGTCGATGGCCGAGGCCGGGTCGGCGCGCCGGCGCCTGGTCTTCGACGAGCTGTTGCGGGTCCAGCTCGAGCTGGTACGCCGCAAGCGCGAGCTCGAGCGCACGACGACGGGCATCGAGCACGTCGTCGCCGGACTCGACGCCGGTGCGGCGGCGTCGGGCTCGCTCGTCGCCACCTTCCTCGATCGCCTGCCCTACGAGCTGACCGGGGCGCAGCGACGGGCGGTGCGCGAGCTGGCGGTCGACCTGGCCGGACCGCATCCCATGCACCGCCTGCTGCAAGGCGACGTCGGTGCCGGCAAGACCGTGGTCGCCCTCATCGCCATGCTCGTGGCCGTGCAGGGCGGACACCAGGGGGCGCTCATGGCTCCGACCGAGGTGCTCGCCGAGCAGCACCACGCCGGCATCGTCGCCCTCCTCGACGGCCTCGACGTGCCCGACGGCGTCGAGGGGTCGCTCTTCGCCGACGCCGGCCTGCGGCGCCCGCTGCAGGCGGCGCTGCTGACCAACCGCACGGGCGCGGCCGAGCGACGCCGCATCGCCGCCGGGCTGGTCGACGGCTCGATCGACATCGTCGTCGGCACGCACGCCCTGATCCAGGACGGTGTGGCGATGGCGTCGCTCGGCCTCGTCGTCATCGACGAGCAGCACCGCTTCGGTGTCGAGCAGCGCGCCGCGCTGCGCGACAAGGGCACGGGCGACGCCGTGCCCGACGTGCTCGTCATGACCGCCACGCCGATCCCGCGCACCGCCGCCATGACGGTGTACGGCGACCTCGACGTGTCGGTGCTCGACGAGCTGCCGCCGGGGCGCACGCCGATCGAGACGACGTGGGCGCGAGGTCCGCTCGACGAGGAGGCGGTGTGGGCCGACGTGCGCGCCGAGGTGGCGGCCGGACGGCAGGCCTACGTCGTCACCCCGCTCATCGAGGAGTCCGACAAGCTCCAGGTCGCCTCGGCCCAGGAGACCTTCGACCGCCTCACCGGGCCCGACGGCGAGCTGGCGGGGCTCCGGGTCGGCCTGCTGCACGGCCGGCTGGGCGCGGCGGACAAGGAGCAGACGATGGCGCTGTTCCGCAGCGGCTCGCTCGACGTGCTCGTCGCCACCACCGTCATCGAGGTGGGCGTCGACGTCCCCAACGCCACGGTGATGGTCATCCTCGACGCCGATCGGTTCGGCATCGCCCAGCTGCACCAGCTGCGCGGCCGCGTCGGTCGGGGCGCGGCCGCGTCGCGCTGCCATCTCGTCGCCGACCCCACGACGGACGACGGCGAGCTGCGCGCCGAGGCCGAGGCGCGGCTGCAGGCGCTCGTCGACAGCACCGACGGGTTCGTGCTGGCCGAGGTCGACCTGGACCTGCGGGGCGAGGGGACGTTGATGGGGGAGCGCCAGAAGGGACGCAACGATCTGCGCCTGGCGTCGCTGCGGCGCGATCGCGAGTGGGTGGGTCGCGCCCGGGACGTGGCGTTCGCCATCGTCGACGCCGACCCGGCGCTCGAACGGCATCCGCTGCACGCCGAGGAGCTGGCGCTGTTCCTCGGCGACGACGACGCCGGCGACTACCTGCTCAAGTCGTGAAGCTCAGCGCGTGTGCGCGTCGAAGAAGTCCAGCATGAGGTCCGACGCGTCGACCGTGCGCGTCACCGGCCCGAGCGCCGGCACGTCGAACACCGCGCCCGGCCAGGTGTGGCCGCCGCCGATGACGGTGTAGAGGTGCACGTCGCCCTGCATGGCGCACGACCGGTACACGACGCGGGTGACGTCGGGCGACAAGAAGGTCGGGATCGGTCCGTCCTGGCACAGGTTGCGATCCCGCGCGATCTCGCGCACCACGTCCTCGACGCCGCGCACGGGGTAGGTCCCGAGCGCCAGCCCGGCCTGGTACGGGACGATGTGGTCCGCCGTGCCGTGGAACGCGATCAACGGCATCGGACGCTGGTCGGTGCAGGTCGGGTAGATGTTCGGTCCGGCCACCATGCCGATGGCGGCGAAGACGTCGCGCCGATGGCAGCCCAGGCCGCCGGTCATCGACGCGCCGTTCGAGAGCCCGGCGGCGTAGATGCGGCGCAGATCGATGCAGGCCCGCCCGCCGATCCACTCGAGCACGGCGTCGACGAGGTGGAGGTCCACCGGTGACGGCGGGATGGCCCAGATCGGGCCGTTGGCCGTCGGCGTGATGGTGACGTAGCCGCGGGTCTGGCCCTTGGTGGCGAGACGTGAGTACAAGAACTGCTGCGTCCCGTTCGACCCGGAGCCGTGGAAGTCCAGCACCAGGGGCCGGGCGCCGTCGCCGGTGCCGACGTCGGGGATCGTGAGCAGGAACGTGCGCACGATCCCGTCGACCTCGATCGTCTCCGTCGTCGTGCCGGGGGCCCGTGCCGGCGCGCCGTTCGTGCAGCCGCGCGAGGTGCGCACGGGGATCGTCGGCGGCGGCGAGCGTCCGTCGTCGAGGCCCGGCGGGACGCCGAGCGGCGAGGTGCAGCCGGCAACCAGGAGCATGCCGATCAGCGCGGCGACCAGGACCGCCGTCCGCCGACCGATCACCAGCTGCCTCCGCTGGGACGGTCGCCGCGCCCGGCGTCGCCATCGACGTCCTCGTCGGCGAGCTCCATGTCGAAGCGCTCGAGGCAGTCGGCGCAGCGGTACGCCACGATGTCGCCCGGCCCCCACGGTTCGTGTCCTTCGCTCGGCGGGTGGGACAGCAGGTGGGCCGTGCCACCGCACTCCACGCACACGATCTCGGCAGGGACGGTCACGTACGGCATGATGCCCTGTCGTGCGCGTCGTTGCAGGGAGCCGTCGAGGACGTCGCCTCACCGCGCCGCCCGGCGAGGGCACCAGGCCGACCTCGGACCGGGTGCGTGAGGCCGTGCACAA
>JAGQTE010000491.1 GCA_020439175.1 Acidimicrobiales bacterium
CGTCGCCTCGCTGCCGCCGCCCACGACGGCACCGCCGACGACGGCCGCGCCGACCACCACCGCCGCCCCGCGCCCGCCGGTGACCACCGTGCCGCCGGCTCAGGCCGCCGCCCAGCCCCAGCCGATCACCCCGACCGCCGACGAGCAGAAGGTCGTCAACTTCGTCAACACGAAGATCGGCAAGATGCTCACGCCGGAGGCGACGCTGTTCAACGCGGCGCGGTCGGGTTCCACGACGCCACCCGGGCCGGTGTCCTACACCTTCTGGGCCAACGCCTCGGCGACCGGCGGCGGTTCGATCGACGGCCTGCTCCCGTCCCTCGGGAACTTCCTCGGCCAGTTCGGCCAGTGCACCCATGTCGGCGTCGGCCTGCTCTCCGATCCTGTGGGCCAGAAGATCCTCGTCCTCTGCGGCAAGTTCTGACCTGAGCCGACTGTGCCTCCGTGGCGGGGTGCTGCGTAACCTCAGCGCCCATGCAGCGCAAGACCCGAGCGGTGACCGCCGCCACCGTCGCCGCCATCGTGGCCGCCGCCGTCGTCGCCAAGCGGCGCGCCGAGCACGGCGACGGCCATCGGCCGGTGATCAGCCACGCCTCGACGACGTCGCGCAACGCCAAGCTGGCCACGGTCGGCGCCCGCGCCGGCGGAACCTACGCCGTGCACCGGGCGCGCCGGGCATTCGCCTCCGCCGAGCGCAAGGAGGAGCTGGACCGGGCGTTCGAGCTCCAGACGGCCGAGCAGGTCGCCGAGGCGCTGGGCCACATGAAGGGCGCCATGATGAAGCTCGGCCAGATGGCGAGCTACCTCGACCAGGGCCTGCCGGAGCACGTGCGCGAGGCGTTGGCCGAACTGCAGAAGGACGCGCCGCCCATGAGCCCGGCGCTCGCCGCCGGCGTCGTGCGCGCCGAGCTCGGCGACGAGCCCGAGGCGGTCTTCGCCACCTGGGACCCGACGCCGATCGCCTCGGCGTCGATCGGTCAGGTGCACCGGGCCATGACCCACGACGGGCGCGCCGTCGCCGTCAAGGTGCAGTATCCCGGCGTCGACGAGGCGGTGTCGTCCGACCTCGACAACGTCGGCCTGCTCTTCGCCGGCATGGGGCAGCTGTTCCCGGGCTTCGACCACAAGCCGTTCGTCGAGGAGCTGCGCGAGCGCCTCGTCGAAGAGCTCGACTACCGCCTCGAGGCCGACCACCAGCGCTTCTTCGCCGCCCACTACGCCGGCCACCCGACCATCCACGTGCCGTCGGTGGTCGACGAGCTCTCGACCCGCCGGGTGCTGACCACCGAGCTCGCCGAGGGCGTGCACTGGGACGAGCTGATGACCTGGGACCAGGCCGAGAAGGACCTGGCCGCCGAGACGCTGTACCGGTTCGCCTTCGGGTCGCTCTACAAGCTGCGCGCCTTCAACGGCGACCCCCATCCGGGCAACTACCTGTTCCGTCCGGGCGGGCACGTCACGTTCTTGGACTTCGGGCTCGTCAAGCGCTTCACCCAGGCCGAGCTGGACAGCTTCGGCGACATGATCATCCACATGGTGATCGAGCCCGACCCGGCGGCGTTCCGCGCCAGCATCGAGCGGCTCGGCCTGCTGCGGCCGGGCGAACCGTTCACCGACGCCGAGATCATCGACTACTTCGGCCACTTCTACGAGTTCGTCATGCGCGACGAGGTCTCGACGATCACGGCCGAGTACGCCTCGGAGACGGTGCGGCGCTACTTCGACCAGCGCGGCCCGTACGGCGAGATCATGAAGGCGGCCAACCTCCCGCCGGCGTTCGTGATCATCCAACGCATCAACCTGGGCCTGTACGCCCTGTTCGGCGAGCTCAACGCCACGGCGAACTGGCGCCTGCTCGCCGAGGAGACCTGGTCGTTCGTGCAAGGCCCGCCGTCGACCCCGATGGGTGAGGCGATCGCTGCCTGGGAGGCAGCTGCGGCGCAGCGTTAGCCTGCGAGCCGCATGCCCGCGACCGAGCCCACCGACCACGACGCCTGGGTGGCGCGCGACACGGCCGTGGTCTGGCACGGCTTCACCCAGATGTCGTGCTTCGCCGAGAACGCACCGGTGATGGTCGAGCGCGCCGAGGGGCGTGAGCTGATCGACGTCGACGGCCGCCGCTACCTCGACGCCATCTCGTCGCTGTGGGTCACGACCCTCGGCCATCGGATCCCGGAGCTGGACGAGGCGCTGCGCGCCCAGCTCGACAAGGTGGCGCACTCGACCCTGCTCGGCAACGGCAACACCGCCGCCGTCGAGCTGGCCGAGGCGCTCGTCGGGCGGCTGCCGGTCGACGACGCCCGGCTGCTGTACGCCTCCGACGGCGCCGCCGCCGTCGAGCAGTCGCTCAAGATCGCCTTCCAGCACTGGGCCAACCTGGGCGTGACCGGTCGCGACACCTACCTGGCCCTCGGGGGCGCCTACCACGGCGACACCGTCGGCTCGCTCTCGGTGGGCGCCGGCGGCTTCGGCACCGACCTGTTCGACCCGCTGCGGTTCCCCGTCGTCCGCACCCCCGGGTACGACGACCCGGCCTGGGCCGATGCCGCCGTCGCCGCCATCGACGCCCACGCCGAGCGCCTTGCCGCCGTCGTCCTCGAGCCCCTGGTGCAGGGCGCGGCGGGGATGCAGGTCACGACCCCCGAGGCCGTGCGCCGCGTCGTCGAGGCCGCCCAGGCCGCCGGCGTGCTGGTCATCACCGACGAGGTCGCCACCGGGTTCGGGCGCACCGGCACGCTCTTCGCCTCGGAGCAGTGCGGCATCCGTCCCGACCTGATGGTCATCGGCAAGGGCATCACCGGCGGGTACCTGCCGCTGTCGGCCACCGTCGCCGCCGGTCCGGTGCACCGGTCCTTCCTCGGTCCGGACCTGAGCGAGCGGACCTTCTACCACGGTCACTCCTACAGCGGGAACGCCCTCGCCTGCGCCGTGGCCCTGCGCCACCTGGCCTTGGTCGACGAGTGGGACGTGCTCGCCAACGTCCGGGCGCGCGCCGAGCAGCTGGGCGAGCGGCTGGCGGCGGACATCGCCCCGCACGCCGCCGTGGCCGACGTGCGCCGCCGCGGGTTGATGACCGGCGTGGAGCTGGCGCCGCCCGCCGACGGGCTCCGCTGGGGTCGTCGCGTCTGCGCCGCCACCGTCGCTCGCGGCGTGCTGCTGCGTCCCCTCGGCGATGTCGTCGTGCTGATGCCGCCGCTCACGACGACCGCCGACGAGATCGACCGCATCGTCGACACCCTCGCCGCCGCCCTCGACGAGGTCAGCTCGTGATCGAGGTCCCGCCGCGTCGTGCCGCGACGGTCGGACGGCTGCTGCTCGCCGTGTCGATCACGCTCTGGGCCGTGCTCGGTGCCGCGCTGCTGGCACCGGCCGGCGCGCAGGACGTCGCGCCGACCGACCCTGGCGCAGGCGACGCCGGGACGGGCATCGGTGCCGACGACCTGCCGACCACGACGTTGCCGGTGCCGACGGAAGGGAACGCGAGCTTCGTCGAAGACGGCACGCGGATCACCCGAGGCATCGTCACGGCCGTCGTCGACGGGGTGCCGCTGACCGCGGACGTGTACCAGCCGCTCGAAGCCGGCACGAACCGTCCGGTCGTCGTGCTGGTGCACGGCGGGGCGTGGTTCCAGGGGGCGCCCTCGGACATGGACCGCCAGGGCAAGCTGCTGGCATCGCAGGGCTGGGTCGGCGTGTCGGTGTCGTACCGCCTGGCGCAGCCCGGGTCGCCGACGTGGCCCCAGGCGCTCGCCGACGTGCAGCGCCAGATCCGCTGGGTCGGCGCCAACGCCGCCACCTACGGGGCCGACCCCGCCAAGATCGCCGTCATCGGCTCCTCGGCCGGAGCGCACCTGGCGTCGCTCGTGGCATCGCTCGGGACGACCGACGTCGCCGTGCTCACCGGGACCCCGTCGGACGACACGAACCCGCCCGTACCGGTGCGCGCCGTCGTGTCGTGGTCGGCGCCCACCGATCTGCGCGACCTCGCCGGCACCGACGGCAACCCGCCGGTCGGATGCGGTGAGAACGAAGCGTGCCAGATCTTCTGGGAGCTCCCGTTCACCGAGAACTTCCTCGGGTGCCTGCCCGACGCCTGCCCGGATCGCTACGACCAGGCGTCCCCGATGACGTGGGTGAAGCCCGAGACCACCCCCATGTGGCTCGCCAACTCGACCGACGAGCTGGTCCCGATCGGCCAGCTCCAGGACCTGGCGTCGGCGCTGGCCGCCGCCGACGTCGACCACACCCTGAAGATCCTCCCGGGTCAGGCGCACGCCCAGGACTACACCGACGAGGTGTGGAACGACATGACGCCATGGCTGGCCGAACACCTCGGCGTGCCCGCCCCGAACCCGATCACGTTCCCGGCCGAAGGCAGCGGGCTCACGACCGAGATGCTGTTGGCGCTGGGCGCGCTCGTGGCACTGCTCGGCCTCGTCGGCGCTGCGACGTGGTTCGTCGGCCGCACCGGTCCGGCCACGGCCGTTCCCCCGCCCGCCGGCGAGCCCGCCCCCGCATGACCCGGCCGACGCGCTCGTGGGCCGAGCGCCTCGCGGCGCGCCAGGACGCCATCGACGCCGCCGGGCGACGCCGGTCGATCCGCGACCTCGACGCCGTCGGTCCGGCCGGCACCCTCGACGGGCGCCCGGTCGTCTCGTTCGCCTCGAACGACTACCTCGGGCTGGCCGCGCATCCTGCGGTGCGCGCCGCCGCCGCCGATGCGGCGCGCACCCACGGCGTCGGCGCCGGGGCGTCGCGCCTCGTGGTCGGCGCCCGGCCGGCGCACCGGGCGCTCGAGGCGGCGTTGGCGTCGTGGAAGGGCACGGAGGCGGCGCTGCTGCTGCCCACCGGCTACGCCGCCAACCTCGGCGTGCTGACCAGCCTCGCCGACGCCGACACGGTCATCTACTCCGACGCGCTCAACCACGCCTCGATCGTCGACGGCACCCGGCTGGCGCGCGCCCGGGTCGAGATCGTGCCGCACGCCGACCTCGACGCGCTGGCGCAGGCGCTGGCGGCGCACCCGCCCGAGCGTGCGGCGTTGGTGGTGACCGACACCGTGTTCTCGATGGACGGCGACGTGGCCGACGTGGCGGCGCTGGCGGCGCTGTGTCGGGACGCCGGCGCGCTCCTCGTGCTCGACGAGGCCCACGCCGTGCTCGGCCCTGAGCTGCCGGAGTCGCTGCGCCACGCCCCGGACATCGTCCGGGTGGGCACCCTGTCGAAGACGCTGGGAGCCATCGGTGGCTTCGTCGCCGCCAGCAGCCAGATCGTCGACCTCCTGGTGAACACGGCCCGCCCGTTCATCTTCACCACCGCGCCGTCGCTGCCCGACACGGCAGCGGCGCACGCCGCGCTCGACATCGTGCGCGGCGATGAGGGCACCGCGCTGGTCGGGCGCCTCCGCGCCGCCGTGGACCGCTTCGTGCCCGGGCACCCGTCGCCCATCCTGCCGGTCGTCATCGGTGACGAGCGCGACGCGTTGGCGGCGGCGCAGTCGCTGCTCGACCGAGGCTGCCTGGTGCCGGCGATCCGACCCCCCACCGTGGCGGCCGGCACGTCGCGCCTGCGCATCGCCCTCAGCGCCGCCCACACCGACGAGCAGCTGGCGCAGCTCCACCGCGCCCTCGACGCCCTCGGCTTGGCTCCCACCCCGATCGGAGCGGAGGCGTGACCGTCGGCGACGCGAGCCCGCGGCCGAGCCGCCTCGTGCTGGTGGCCGGCACCGGCACCGAGGTCGGCAAGACGTTCGTGGCGGCGGCGCTGGCGCGCCGGCTCCGGGCTCACGGCCGCACCGTGGCGGCGCGCAAGCCGGCGCAGTCGTTCGATCCGGCCGATCCCGAGCCGACCGACGCCGAGGTGCTCGGCGCCGCCACCGGCGAGCCACCGCAGGAGGTCTGCCCGCCCGAGCGGTGGTACCCGGTGCCGCTGGCGCCGCCGATGGCCGCCACCCGCCTCGGCCGGGCGCCGGTGCGACTCGACGACCTCGTCGCAGCCCTGACGTGGCCGCCGGCTGTGGACGTCGGGCTCATCGAGACGGCCGGCGGGGTGCGCGCACCCCAGGCCGACGACGGCGACGTGGTCGATCTCCTCGGCCGGGTGGCACCCGACGACGTGCTGCTCGTCGCCGACGCCGGTCTCGGCACGATCAACCACGTGCGGCTCAGCGCCGACGCTCTGGGGCGCGACCGGCTGCACGTGCTGCTGAACCGATACGACCCCGACGACCCGCTGCACGTCGACAACCACCGGTGGCTGACCGAGCGGGACGGGTTGACGGTGTACACCTCCGCCGAGGCGGTGGCCGACCACCTGCACGGGCGCCTCCCCGGCGCCTGACGAGGTCCGTGGGCCGCGCGACCCAATCGGTACCAAGGGTTCAAGATCTGTGCCGGCGAGCCGATGGCTCACACGGAGCAGACGAGGCGCGATCGGGTGGGCTGGTCGGCCGCGACAGGAGCAGACGGACGTGACGTGCATCGCGCGATGGGGGCGCAGCCTGCGCCACAAGACGCCGAAGGATCGTCACCCGCGCCCGGGCACGCCAGGGCACCAACGATGAGCGACGTCTCCCAGGGCCCGGGCTGGTGGCAGGCCAGCGATGGCAAGTGGTACCCGCCCACCGACCAGACGTCGGCGCCGGCGCCCGGCTGGTGGCTCGCCAGCGACGGCAAGTGGTACCCGCCGACCGACGACGAGGCGGCGCCCGCGCCCGGTTGGTGGCTCGCCAGCGACGGCAAGTGGTACCCACCGGCCGGCGCAGACG
>JAGQTE010000492.1 GCA_020439175.1 Acidimicrobiales bacterium
AAGACCAGCACCCCGGGCCACTTCGGGACGAATCGTGACCAAGGTCCCGGCACGTCCCGGGACCTAGTGCTCCGACCTCACCGCACCGACCGGACCGCTCGGGCATGGAGCCGGTCCAGGCGGAGGCGCCTCAGTCCAGACGATCGAGCGACTTGCGCAGCTGACGCATGGCCTGCGCCGTGCGCTGCTCGTTCTCGATCAGCGCGAACCGCACGTGCCCGTCGCCGCCGGGACCGAACCCGACGCCGGGCGAGACGGCGACCGCGGCCTCGGTCACCAGCTTCTTGGCGAACTCGATCGACCCCAGCTCGCGGTAGGGCTCGGGGATGGGCGCCCACATGAACATCGTGCCCTGCGGGGGCTCGACCTCCCACCCGATGCGCTGCAGGCCGCTGACCAGCGCGTCGCGGCGGGACTGGTAGATCTGGTTGACCTCTTTGGGGTACTCGGGTGCCTCGTTGAGCGTGACGGTGGCCGCGATCTGGATCGGCTGGAACGTGCCGTAGTCGAGGTAGGACTTGAGCTTGGCCAGGGCCGCGATGACCTCGCGGTTGCCGACGAGGAACGCCACCCGCCAGCCCGCCATCGAGAACGACTTGGTCATCGAGTACAGCTCGACGGCCACCTCCTTGGCGCCCTCGGCCTGCAGGATCGACGGCGGCTGGTAGCCGTCGAAGCCGAGATCGGCATAGGCGTTGTCGTGCACGATCAGGACCTCACGCTCGCGGGCGAAGTCCACCACCCGTTGCATGAACTCGACGTCGACGCAGGTCGTCGTGGGGTTGTGCGGGAACGACATCACGATGACCCGCGGCTTGGGCCAGGAGTACTCCCAGGCCTCGGTCAGGCTCTCGAAGAAGTCGGTCCCGGTGCCGAGGGGCACCTCGCGGATGTCGGCACCGGCGAACAGCGGCCCGTAGATGTGGATCGGGTACGACGGCGACGGGACGAGCGCCGCGTCGCCCGGCCCGAGCAGCGTCCACATGAGGTGGGAGAAGCCCTCCTTGGCCCCGATGGTGTTGATGACCTCGGTGTCGGGGTCGAGCTCGACGCCGAACCGGTGCTGGTAGTAGCCGGCGATCGCCTGGCGCAGCTTCGGGATGCCCCGGCTGGCCGAGTAGCGGTGGTTGCGGGCGTTGTGGGCCGCCTCGGTGAGCTTGTCGACGGCCAGCTCGGGCGAGGGCAGATCCGGGTTGCCGAACCCGAAGTCGATCACGTCGACCCCGTTGCGCCGGGCCTCGATCTTCAGCGAATCGATGATCGTGAAGACGTACGGCGGCAGCGCGGTGATCCGACGGAATTCCATCCCGTGCACGCTAGTGCGCGCCGTTCGCGGCCCCGAACCCGGTATCGAGGGCCCACAGACCGGCGCCGGTGGCCGCCGCGGCCGTCCCGAGCGCCGCCAGCTCCAGGCGAGGCGGGGGGCGGTGTCCGGTCCCGAGGACCAGTTCGGCGAAGGCGGCGCGCACCGGCGCCAGCAGCAGCTCGCCGGCCTCGCTCAGGCCGCCACCGATGACCACCACCTCCGGATCGCAGACGTCGACGAGGTTGGCGATGCCCACCGCGACCCACCAGGCGAACTGGTGCAGCACCGCCAGGGACCCGGGGTCGCCGGCGGCGGCGGTGGCGGTCACGTGCTCACCGCGGATCGCCGCCAGGTCGCCGCCGGCGGCGTCCACGACGGCAGGCGCTCGGCCGGCCTCGGCGGCGTCGCGTGCCAGGCGAGCCAGACCGGCACCGGAGGCGAAGCGCTCCCAGCACCCGCGCCGGCCGCAGGGGCACGGCGGTCCGGCGGGATCGACGAGCATGTGACCCGGTTCGCCCGCCATGCCGGACCGCCCGAGCACGAGCCGCCCTTCGCTGAGCAGTCCCCCGCCGATGCCGGTGCCCAGGGTGACGAGCACGGCGTCGCGCGCGCCCGCTGCCGCACCCATGCGGTGCTCACCCCACAGCGCAGCCGTGGCGTCGTTGAGGACGGACACCGGCCCGGTGGCGCCACCGAGCGCCGCCACCAGATCGAGGTCGACGACGCCGGGCAGGTTGGGTGCGAACCGCAGCACGCCCGAACGGTCGACCAGGCCGGCGATGCCGACGCCGACGGCGTCGGGGACCTCCGGCGCCACGGCGCTCCCCAACGCGTCGAGCACCTCCGCCACGACGGCGACGATGGCGTCCGCGCCGCGCGGGGTTGGGCGCCGGACCGCTGCCAGCTCCGTGCCGTCGGCGCGCACCGCCCGGCCCAGCACCTTGGTCCCCCCGACGTCGACACCGAGGGCGAGCGCGCCTGTCGTCGCTCCCGGCGACGCCGAGGGCACGGTCAGTACCGCAGCAGGGCGCCGATGCGTCCGAGCACGTCGAGGTCGGCGTTGCCGACGCAGATCTCCACACGGACGTGCTGCACCAGGGCTTCCTCGACGGCCTCCTCGACGACGTCGTCGATGTGGGCCATGTCCTCGCCGCATGCCGGGCAGCCGCGGCCCACCGACGCCAGGGCGCCGCAGGCACCGCACCGCCACCCGGCCTCGCCGAAGCCGGCCGAGACGAAGAGCCGCTCGACCCGGTGATCGCGCAGCGCTGCGAGGACCGCGTCGAGCCCGGCGACGCCCTTGGCGTCCGCCGCGACCTGATCGCGCAGATGGCCGATCAGTCCCGCCTCGCGCGCCCGGTCGATCTCGGCTTCGACCTCGAGGGCGGCCCGGCGCACGTCGTCCAACCCGGCACTCGGCTCGAGGTGCACCGTGCCGCGCAGGCGCTCGCGCAGGTACGGATGCAGGGCGGCCTCGAGGTCGTGCAGCAGCTGCGCCGGCGCACCGATGGCGAGGTGCTCGAAGCCGTGCTCCTGCAACAGCTCGAACGCCGCGCCGGCGGCGTGGCGCAGGTGCTGGGCGACCAGCTCGTCCGTGTGGTGCTGCTCGCGCTCGTAGCCGGCGTCACCGTGGCCACGGCTGTCGTAGTGGCGCGGCAGCTCCTCCACCAGCTCGGTCCGCTCGACGAGCTGGCCCAGCTCGAACAGGAACAGGCGCGTGCGCTGCCGGTCGACCAGCAGCACGGCGAGGCGGCCGTAGTCCTGCAACATCGCCTCGAGCTGCGACACGGCCGGGACGTCGTTGACCACGAGCCGGCTGCGCACCGGCAGCGGCAGCGGATAGACGGCCCACAGGTCCGCCGCGGCGCACGAGAACATCGCCAGACCCCGGACGCCGGAGCGGTCGATGCCCGCCCCGACGTGCGCGGCGAGCTTGTCGAAGTCCGCCTGCACGTCATCGGTGGTGTCGAGGCGCCGCTTGGCCTCTCGCAGGAGCCGAGCCAGCTCGGCCTGGTAGTCCTGTGCCCGCACCTGACTGCGCCCATCGACGTCCAGGTAGCACGAGACCACCGGAGCGCCACCGGACGTGAACCCGGCCAGCTCCCTGATCGTGTCCTGCGAGATCACCGTCATGGCGCCTCCTCGTTGCCTGGCCCGGTGAGCCGCCGTCGGCCCGGTGGGACTCCCAGTGCGCATCGTAGGTGGCACCGACCCGGGCCGCGGACGTGCCACAAGTCCCGATGGAACCGGTCCTTGGACCGGGGCGGCACGCCGGCGCCGCTGACGCTTGCCTCAGCCGGTGAAGCCGAAGCCGGCGGGCGCCTGCACCACGGCGGCCCGGGCGAACCCGACCCGAGCGGCCCAGTCGGCCACGGCGGCGTCGTCGCTGAGGTAGATCACCTGGACGGTGTCCGCCAGCTCGTCCACCTTGTCGAGCACGGCGCCGAGCGCGTCGGCGTCGAGCCCGAGCAGCGCGTCGTCGATCACCAGCGGCACCGACCCGGCGAACGACAGGTCCCGCAGCGCCGCCTGCCGACCGAGCACGTAGAACTCGATGGCGTCGAGGTCGGGTCCCGCCGGTTCGTCAGGTGTCGGCTCCGCCGGGGCGGCGGCCGGCTCGTCGATCGCCGTCTCGGCGCCGAGCAGGTCGGCGGCGATGTGGCGCAACCGCCCCGCCGCCACGGTCTCGACCTGGAGCGCGGCGTCGACGAGCGCCTCGCGCGACTCGACCCACTCGCGGTACTCGGCTTCGTCCTCGACGGCCTTGGCCAGCTCCTCGGTCAGCTCTGCGATGCGCTCCTCGGTCACGCCGAGCCCGCTCGAGCCCAGGAACACCTCGAGCGGATCGTCGTCGACGTCGGCGGCCATCAGGTCGAGGTCGTCGAGATCGAACGTCTCGAACTCGGGCGCCGCCGGCGCGTCGGGCACCTCGGGCAGCTCGATGAGCTCGGCCTCGGCGACGGCGATCTTCGCCTCGACCTGGCCGAGCTCCTCACGCAGCTCCAGGATGCGCCCTTCCACGGCCTGCGCCTCCTCGATGAAGGCCTCCGCCGCCATCACGGTGAGGTCCATCGGCGGGTTGGGCGGCAGCGCCAGACCGACGAGCTCGAGCTGGTAGGCGAGCGCCTCGTTGAGCTCCTCCTCGGTCACCTCGCGCTTGGGCACCTCGAGGGCCCGCAGCGCCCCTTCGAGATCCTCGGGATCGGCGCCGAGCAGATCGGTCGCCTCGAGCAGGACCTCCTCGAGGCGGTTGAGCAGCTCCCGGTACTCGGGGTTGGTCTCGATCACCTGGGCGACACGGTTCCAGTGCTGCTGGGCGGCCTGCAGGGTGTGCTGCGCCTTCTCCAGCCGGGCCTCCGCCGCGGCGTCGATGCCCATCAGGCTCGAGCCCATCACGTAGGACGCATACGTCGGGAAGCCGATGCGGTCGAGGATGACCTGCTCGGCGGCTCGCGCCTCCTCGAGCGCCTTCTCGCCCGCCTTCTTGCGCAGGCCCGACACCTTGCGCTCGGCGTCGAGCACCTCCTCGTGGGCCGCTTCGAGCTCCGCGATGTCGTCGTCGGTGTAGACCGGGCGCTCCATCGCCTTCTGCGCCGCCGCCACCTCGCGCTTGGCCTCTTCGAGGCGACGCATCGCCGAGCCCGAGTCGAGCCCTTCTTCGGAGAGGTTCTTCTCGAGGTCACCGATGCGATGGGTGAGGTCGACGAACTCGTCGGCCAGCTCGTGGGCACGCTCGGACGGCACGTACTCGACCGGACCCGGCTCGTTGATGGCGTCGAGCAGCACCGCCAGCGGCCGGATGTCGATGCTCGCCAGCTCGGTCAGGCCCTTGTTGACCGTGTCGCGCTGCGCCTGGAGCTCCACGAGCTCGTCCTCGAGCTCGCGCCGACGCTCCCGGACCTGCTCGACCGAGACGCCCTGCGGCTCGCCGTCGGCGCTGTCGCTCTCGGCGTCGGCCGACGCCGTCAGGTCGCGCTGGGCCTTGTCGAGCTGCGCTTCGATGCGGCGCTTCTCGGCCACCACGCCGTCGTAGGTCGCCTGCGACTTCGCCAGCGCCTCGCGCAGCACCTCGAGCGCCGCGGCGGCGTCCGCGCGCCCACGTCGAGCCTTGTCGAGGTCCGGGTGCACGCCGGTCGGCGTGTCGGCGATGAACTGCTCGATGGCCTCACGGCTCGCCCGCCCCTCACCCGCCGGCGCCGGCGCGGGGTCGCTCGGCAGCGCCTCGGCGGCGCGTACCAGGTCCTGCACGCCGGGCACGTCGCCGGCGCCGATGAGCACGTCGGCCTCCGACGCCAGGTCGAGCAGGCCGAGTGTCTCCCCCGACAGATCGAGGAGCACGCCGTGGGCCTCCAACAGCCCGCCGACCCCGGGGTCGCCACCGAGTGGCAGCGAGCGCGCCACCGACAGCACGAGGTCGCGCCCCGACGGGCCGAGGCCCTGCACCACCGTGACCATCGGGTGGAAGTCGAGCGCCGACTCGTCGGAGCCGTTCGGGTTGATCTGCAAGAGCCTCATGTCGCAAGCACCATTGATCGTGGACCGCCTGTTTTAGTCGCCCGAGCCGAGGGCGCCGCTCATCCGGGACATCGCTCAGGCACCGTCGACATCGATGCGCTCGACGCGCGGTGCATCCGACCGACCGTCCTCCCCCACGCCGAGCCCTGCGCCGTCTCGCGCTGCTCGAGCGGCGACGCGCGTCGCCTCGCCCACGGCGGAGAACACGTCGGCCACCTTGTCCTGGTCCTCCACCAGCTCCTCGATGACGTCGAGGAAGGCACGGGCGGCGCCGATCATCTCGCGCGCCGCCGCCTGGAGGTGCTCCACGCCCGCCTCGACCCGCGGGTCTCGCGACGCCGCACCCGCTGCTGGATCCATCGCTCGCCCCCGTCAATCGGTTCCGGCGGATCCGAACACTACCCGGAGGCATCCGTCCTCCAACGCGGCGGCATCGATGCGGCGACGTCGCAGCGCGTCCGGGAGCAGCAGGGCCCGCCGGTACGGTCCGACCCGGATCAGCAGCTCGTCGCCGTGGCGGCCGAGCTCGAGCTCGGAGCGTCGGGTGAAGGGCAGGTCGACCTCGAGCACCATCGTGTCGCCCGCCTTGTGCACCCGCAGCGGTTCGGCGGTGCACAGCACCGCATCGACGTCGTTGCCCCGGTAGAGCTCGGCGCCGAAGGCCTCGAGCGCCTCGAGGCCGACGAGCTCGTCGTCGGCCAGGTCGGCCCGCAGCACCGGCAACGGCGCGAAGGCATCGGCGATGTCGTCCAGGTAGCCCGCCTGGAGCGTCTTCCACCGGTCGAAGAACGGGTCGGCGACCGACGCCGGCAGCACCCGGTTGGCCACGACGGCGTCCACGGCGTAGCCGAACAGCGACAGGTAGGTGTAGGTGCGTCGCGCCTCGGCGATGACGATCCGCTCCGGGTTCACGACGAGCCGCACGCTGGCGCGTGCCGTGTCCGACAGCAGCACCTTCACGGCGCGCAGCTCGTCGTAGAGCCGCTCGGTCGCCCCCAGCACGCGGTCGTCGGCGGTCGGGACGCCGGCCACCCGCTTGAGCACCGGTCCGACGACCTTGTTGACCCGCCGGGTCGCCGGGAAGAGACGGTCCATGTACCACGACAGCACGTCGGGCAACGACAGGAACCGGATCGTCTCGGCCGTGGGCGCGCAGTCGACGACGATCAGGTCGTAGTCGCCGGTACCGGCGAACCGTCCGAGGTCCGTGAGGGCGAACAGCTCGTCGAGGCCGGGCACGACGGCGAGCTCCTCCGCCTCGATGGCGTCGACACCGGCCCAGTCGAGGACGCCTACGAGCCACGTGCGGATCTCACCCCACGACGCCTCCATGCGGTCCTGGGCGTCGAGCTGTTGGCCCCACAGGTTCGGCGCCATCTCGCTGACCTCGGTCGCCAGCGGGATGCCGAAGGCGTCGGCGAGCGAGTGGGCGGGATCGGTCGAGAGCACGAGCGTGCGCGTGCCGCGCCGGGCGGCGAGCGATGCGGTCGCGGCCGCCACCGTCGTCTTGCCGACACCCCCCTTGCCCGTGAACAGGACGATGCGGGTCACGACGCCGGGGACACGGCGCTCACGCGCCGGACTCGACCCGGTCGCGCAGGTCTTCGAGCGCCGTGCGGACGATCCGGCTCTCGGCCCGCCGCTTGACGAACCCGGGGATCGGCACCATCAGATCGATCGACAGCTCGTAGACGATGTCGGTGGCATCCGGGTCGTCTGTCGCCGGCTGCAGGTGGTAGTTGCCGTCGAGCTCGCGCTGGAGGTCGCCTTCGGCCAGCGTCCAGCCGATGCGGTTCGGGGCGTCGGCGAAGTCGTAGCGCAGGCGGTAGGTCGTGCTACGGCCCATCGCGGCGGCGCGGAACTCGACCTCGATGCCGCGACCCTCGTCGTCGCGCTCGACCACACGGGCGGCCTTGAGGTCGCCGGCCCACTCCGGATAGCGCTCGAAGTCGACGAGCGTGGCGAAGACCTGTGCCACCGGTGCTGCGATGGTGATCGTCTCTCGTGCCTGCTCGGTCATCGCTCGCTCCTGTTCCCACGTCGGCGCGCCGCACGATAGTGGAGCGCCTCGCCGTCGATCACCGGCTGCGCGGCACGCGGCCGGCGCTGCGGTCACGGCGCGGGCCGAACACGCCGTAGCGGGCGCCCCACAGGCCGGCCAGGCCCAGACCGCACAAGGGCGCCAGGATGGCAAAGGCGACCGCCGTGTACGGGCGCATCGACGCCGCCACCAGGGCGACCACGATCTGCACGCCCATCGAGCCGAGCAACGACCGTTGGACGGCCTTGGGCGCACACCCGATGAGCAGGAAGACGCCGGCCACGGCGATCTCGTCCGTGCGGCTGCGGGCGATGGCGGTCAGGTACGCCACCACGAAGGCGACGAAACCCAGGGCGGCGAGGGCGATCGCCACCGGGACGACGACCCACTGCAACGCCTCGACCCCGACCGAGATGGCGCTGGCGACGGCGAGCAGCCCCGTGCAGGCCCACGAGGTGACGACGATGCCCCGACCGGTCGACGGGTCGGCCAACACGAGCGCCGGCGCCGCATCGCCATCCTCGGCCCCGTCGTGCTCTGCCACGTCGTCCTCGGCATCGGGGGCGTCGGCGTCGGGGGCGTCGCTCACCGGACCACCCTCACATGCCGGGCGCGGCGGGAGCAATCGCAGGACCACCGTCGGCCGTCGCCGCCCGGATGCCGGCGAGCAGGTCGGCGGCAAGCGCGTCGTAGCCGAAGGCGTCGACGGCGCGCGCCCGTGCCGCGGCGCCCATCGTCGACCGTCGCTCGGGGTCGGCGAGCAGCCCGGCCAGGGCGCGGGCCAGCGCGGTCGCCGAGCGCGGGTGGTCCAGCACCATGCCGGTGACGCCATCGACCACAGCTTCGTGCGAGCCACCCGACCGGCCGGCGATCGCCGGCACACCGCAGGCCGCCGCCTCCAGGAACACGATGCCGAAGCCCTCCTGCTCGAGACCGCCCCACCGGTTGCGGCACGCCATGGCGAAGACGTCGGCGCTGGCGTACAACGCCGGGAGGTCGGCGTCGTCGACCGCCCCCAGGAAGCACACCGGCGCGTCGTGGCGCGTCGCCAACCGCTCGAGCCGCGCCCGGTCGCGGCCGGCACCGGCGATCGCCACCACCAGGTCGGGGCGGCCTGGCGCCAGCGCGCCAGCGGCGCGCACCAGCACGTCGAAGCCCTTGCGGGGCACCAGCCGGCTCACGCCGAGCACCACGCGCGCCTCGGCCGGCAGGTCGAACCGGCGGCGGGTGGCGCGACGCGCCGTCGCATCGTGCGGATGGAACCGGTCCACGTCGACGCCCGGCGGCACGACCACCGTCGGCAAGGCGATCCGAGCGGCCCGCTCGGCCTCGCGGCGCGGATAGCCGCCGGCGGCGATGACGACCGAGGCGCGGCGCAGCACGTCGGCGGCGACCGTCCGGTACCCGGGCACGCGCCCCGGGATGGTCATCTCGGCGCCGTGCACGATGACGCCGTAGGGACGGTCCAGCCAGCGCGCCAAGGCGCCGAGCGGCACGACGGGGTCGAGCAGGATCAGCTCGGCGTCGACCTCGTCGGCCAGCCGCCGGATGTCCGCCGCCAGCGCCGGCGTCGGCAACAGGGCACGGCGACGGCTGCGCTCGATGCGCAGCGGCGCGGCGGCGTCGAACGCCCCGGCGTCGTCGTGCGGCGTGGTCAACACCGTGGCCTCCCCGGCCGGCAACCGGCGCCACAGCTCCCACAGGTACGACTGGATGCCGCCGACCTTCGGCGGGAAGTCGTTGGTGACCAGCAGGTGGCTCACGCCCGGACCTCGGCGATGGCCTCGGCGCGCACGCCGGGGTCGGGATCCGCGGCCACGGCGTCGAGCAGCCGGTCGAGCCCGAGGCGCCGGGCCGCCCACACGGCGTGGCGCCGGACCATCGCCGACGGGTGCGCCAGGTGCCGGGCCACGGCGTCGACGACGCGCCGGTCGTCGCCGTCGCCGACGTTGCCCAGGGCCACCAGCGCATTGCGGCGCAGCACCGACGGGTCGCGCCGCGGGAGGTACCAGCGGCCGTGCCGGGCGAGCAGCGTCTCGTCGTCGCAGGCCAACAGGTCGACCAGCGAGATGAACCGCCCCGACGGTGCGGACGACTGCGGGCCGCGCGCCAGCTGACGGTCGGGCGGGCACGCCTCCTGGCAGTCGTCGCAGCCGTAGATGCGATCCCCCATCGCCACACGGGCCCACGGCTCGATGTCGCCGTCGCGCTGCACGAGCCATGCCAGGCAGCGGCGGGCGTCGATCACCCCCGGGGCCACGATGGCGCCGGTCGGGCAGGCCGGCAGGCACCGGCGACACGAGCCGCAGCCGTCGCCGAGCGGAGCGTCGTGCGCTGCCAGCGGTGCGTCGGTGAGCACCGAGCCGATGACGAACCAGCTGCCGAGCCCCGGCGCCAGGAGGTTGGCGTTCTTGCCGAACCAGCCGAGGCCGGCGCGCTCGGCGATCGCCCGGTCGACGAGGGCGTTGGCGTCGGCGACGACGACGGCGCGATGGCCGCGATCACGCAACACGGCGGCGATCGCCTGCAAGCCGGCGTCGAGCCTGGCGTAGTGGTCCTCGGTGGCGTACCAGGCCACGCGCCCCATCGGCTCGGTCGGGGCCGGCTGCAGGTCGAGGGCGGCCGGGTAGGTGGCCAGGCCGACGACGGCGGCCCGGGCCGACGGCAGCGCCGTGCGGGGGTCGGTCGAGCGGGCCGGGTTGCGGAAGGTGAACTGCATCCCGGCGTCGTGCCCGTCGGCCAGCCGCTGCTCGATGGCGACGCGGGCCTCGACGAGCGGTTCGACCGAGGCGACGCCGACACGGGCCAACCCACCGGCGATGCCGGCCGCCCGCAGGTCGGCCGCTAGCGAACTCCCGTCGCCCGATCGATCGTCGCCCA
>JAGQTE010000493.1 GCA_020439175.1 Acidimicrobiales bacterium
CACCTTGGCCAGGAGCTCCAGGGCCTCGTCGCCGCGTCCGTCGGCGGCGCAGATGGCCGCCAGGGCCACGATGAGCGCCTCGTTGGCCGACTCCTCCGCCAAGGCGGCGCGGATGGCGTCTTCGTCACCGGAGGCGGCGATGGTGGCGATGCGGTCCTCGGCCTCGGACGGCACGAGCGCCTGCACGAACGCCCGCACCTCGTGCTCGGGCTGCGCGCCCATGAACGAGTTGACGACCTGGCGGTCCGACAACGCCACCACGAGCGGGATCGACTGGACGCGGAACGCCTGGGCGACCGCCGGGTTCGCATCGATGTCGACCTTCACCCCGAGCACCTTGCCCTGGGTCTCGGCGATCACGGTCTCGAGGATCGGCCCGAGCGTGCGGCACGGTCCGCACCACGACGCCCACAGGTCGACGACGACGGGGAGCTGCGTGCTGCGGTCCAGCACCTCGGCTTCGAACGTGGCATCGGTTACGTCGATCACGGGTCCCCACGTTAGAGCGACGGCACCCGCATGCGGCGCGCCGCGGCCGGCGGGACGGACGTGCCGGCACCTCGGGGGCGATTCGCCCGCTCCCCCGCCCTCGGCCAGACTGACCCGGCGAGCAGCTTGAGCAGGGGGATCGATGAGCGACCGCAGCGAGCCCGGCGCGCCGCCCGGCGTGGACGTCGGCAACGTCACCACGTGGTTGGCCGCGCACGTCGACACCCTCACGCCGCCCCTCGACGCCGAGCTGATCACCGGCGGCCACTCGAACCTGACGTTCCGCCTCAGCGACGCCGACGGCCGCCGCTGGGTGCTGCGGCGACCGCCGCTCAAGCAGGTGCTGGCCACGGCGCACGACATGGGGCGCGAAGCACGCATCCTCGAGGCGCTCGCACCGACCGACGTGCCCGTGCCGCCGGTCGTCGGCCTCTGCCGTGACGACGCCGTCAACGGCGCCCCGTTCTACGTCATGGACTTCGTCGACGGGACGGTCGTGCGCAACCAGGCCGACGCCGCACCGCTCGACGCGTCGGTGCGGCGTCGCGCCGGCGAGTCGCTCGTCGACGTCCTCGCCGCCATCCACGCCGTCGACATCGATGCGGTCGGCCTGGGCGACTTCGCCAAGCGTGAGGACTACATCGCCCGGCAGCTCAAGCGGTGGCAGGGACAGTTCGAGAAGTCGACCACCCGCGACGTGCCGATCATGCGCCAGGTGTACGAACGGCTCATGGCGACCATCCCACCCCAGCACGAAGCCACGATCGTCCACGCCGACTACCGCCTCGACAACTGCATGATCGACGCCGCCGGCGACGTGATCGCCGTGCTGGACTGGGAGATCTGCACGCTGGGCGATCCGCTCGCCGACGTGGGCACGCTGCTCGTCTACTGGGGCGACCCCGACGACCCGGCCATGTCGTTGCTGCCGGCGCCGACGCTGGCGCCCGGGTTCCCGACACCCGCTGAGGTGCTGGAGCGCTACGCCGCGGCATCGGGTCGCGACGTGTCAGGCGTGGACTACTTCGTCGCCTTCGCCATGTGGCGGCTGGCGTGCATCATCGAGGGCGTGTACTCGCGCTACGTCGGCGGCGCCATGGGCGACCACGACCCGTCGTCGTTCGACTTCTTCGGCCAACAGGTGATCCTGCTGGCCGAGTCCGCAGCGACTCGCATCGACGGGCTCGGGTAGGTCGAGGCCGTGTACTCGCTCTACGAGCGCCCCGAGCTCGACGCCCCGGTGCTGCTGCTGTCCCTCGACGGCTGGATCGACGCCGGGCTGGCCGCGGCCACCGCCCGAGACACCATCCTCGACGGGCGCGAGACGCTGCTCGTGGCCACGTTCGACACCGACATCCTCCTCGACCACCGCGCCCGGCGACCGACCATGCACATCGACGACGGGGTCACCACCGGGCTCACCTGGCCGAGCATCGAGCTGCACGCCACGGTCGACGACGCCGGCAACGACGTGCTCGTGCTGATGGGCGCCGAGCCCGACCACCAGTGGCGGGGCTTCGCCTCGGCGGTGTGCGACCTGGCGCTGTCGATGGAGGTCCGCGGCGTCATCGGCCTCGGGGCCTACCCGGCGCCGGTCCCGCACACCCGGGCGTCCCGCATCGTCACGACGGCGACCGAGCGCGGCGTCGCCCGGCTGATCGGCCACGTGCCGGGCCGCATCGACGTGCCCGCCGGCGTGCAGGCCGCCATCGAGCAGCACGCCACCAGCGTCGGCATGCCCGCCACCGGACTGTGGGCCCAGGTCCCGCACTACGTGGCCGGCATGCCCTACCCGGGCGCAGCGGTGTCGCTGATCGAGGCGCTGGTCCCTGCGACCGACCTGCACTTCGGCACCGGCGATCTCGCGTCGGACGCCGCCGACAACCGGGCCCGCATCGACGAGCTGGTGGCGGGCAACGTCGAGCACCAGACGATGGTCCGGCTGCTCGAGGAGCAGGACGACGCCACGTTCGGCGCCACACCCGGTGCCGAACGGCTCGATGACGCACCGCTGCCGTCGGGCGACGAGCTCGCCGCCGAGCTCGAGCAGTTCCTGCGCGACCAGGACGACTGACGCCAAGCGCCACCGGGCCAGCCGGCCAAACGCCGCCCGGCCAAGCGCCGCCCGGCCACCCGGCCATCTCGTTCTTGTGGTGCTGACCCGCGACACGACAGACGCGCCTGCGCGGTTCAGCACCACAAGAACGGTCCCCCTGTCGGCCTCAGACGGTGCAGGCGGCGTTGCTCGGCGGGATCACGTCGGCCTGGTTGTAGGGCACCGTCTTGTTCGGTGACGGGTACTCCGGTGGGACGTCCTCGGCCGGGATCGGCGGGGCACCGTCGGTGCCGTAGATCGTCACCGTGTTCGTCGGGTCGAACAGCGCCACACCACCGCCAGGCATCTCGCCCGGCATGTACCGCTTGCCCATGTCGTAGTAGCGCCACATCCCGGCGGCTTCGCACCCGGACTCGTCCTTGCCGAAGGCCTCGGCATCCCAGAACATCAGCGTCGTGTCGTCGATGGCCAGGTAGTCGGGGCGGCTCTCGCCGGTGATCGGGCTCGTGAAGTACCCGCGGTCACCGAAGCTGATGTGCGGCGAGGTCGGGCCACCGCCGGCGGGCGGCAGGCTGAACAGCGCGTCGCGGAAGCTCTCGGGCGTCAGGTTCGGCCCGGCGAGGTGGACGCCGAGGTAGATCTGCTGGATAGCCGGGTACATCAGCTGCACCAGCGTCGACGCCGCCGGGTCCTCGCCGAAGTACCAGTTGTGCAACCGGTAGGCCTCGCCGTCTTCGCGCAGCGTCCGCGCCGGCAGCGACGACAGGCCGAAGGCGTGCTTCCATTGCTCCGGGTCGTACCGGCGGCCGAACGTCGTCGAGTCGGTGAGCACCGTGCCGGTCACCACCCACTCCGGGAAGTAGTTCTGCGCCGTCGCCGCCTCGGTCAGGTAGATCGGCATCAGCGGGTCGCCGAGGAAGATGATCGTCGTGACCCCTTCGGACTTCATCTTGGCGATGATCGTCTGGGCCCGCTCCGGGAACTTGGCGATGTCGAAGGTGTAGGTCTCGGTGACCTTGGTCTCGTACCCGCGCTTCTTGCCCTCGGCGGCGACCTCGGACTCGAGGTCCTTGTAGACCGGCACCTCCTGCTCGAAGTGCACGACGCCGAACACCCGGTCCTTGTCCTTGACGTCGTCGCCGCCCCACTCGGCCTTGCGGCCGTTGAGGTCCTTGGTGACGAAGTCGCCGAGGTTGATCAGGAACTGCTCGGGCGTGGCCTGGTAGCCCCACAGGTACGGGGCGTTCTCCTGGAACGCCGAGTCGGGCGTGCCCTGCCCGCAGCCGATGCACAGCACGCCCTTGGAGGCGAGCGTCTCCTGGTACGAGGTCGCCAGGGCGGGGCCGCCCCACGAGGCGAAGGCGCCGATCTCGTCCGCCACCTTGATGGCGTCGGCCGTGGCGGCCGTCTCGTCGTTCATCTGGCCGGTGGCCTCGAAGGGGATGATCTCGATCTTGCGTCCGTACGTCTCGTAGAAGTCGTCGAACATCATCTGCAGCGCGGCCTTGGTCTTGTCCTGGTTCTCGGGCGGGTCGAGCAGGCCCTGCAGCAACGCCGAGAGGTCGCCGTTCTGCGATGCCCGGTACTCGACGATCTTGATCGTGTCGCTGCTGACGCCCTGGTAGGTCTCCCCGCCGTTGTCGCCGGTGAACTCGGGCACGCACGGCGGCGCATAGATCGACGGGAGCTTCACGTTGCCCGTCTCGGGGTCGCAGTTGTCGGGGTAGACGGACAGGTCGCCGTCGGCCGCCTTGGCGTCGTTGTAGGTCACCGGGAGGTCGCTCGTCCCGACCGGCGTCGTCCCCTCGCTGGCGGTCTCGCCGCCGCCGTCCGACGGCCGGAACACGGTGAAGGCGCCGACGAGCAGGACGACGGCCAGCACGCCGATCAGCGGTCCGTAGCGCTTGGCCGCGCTCGAGCGCGGCGGGCCGGCCATGCCTCCCGGCGGTTGCCACTGCGGTGCGGTCATCTGGTTCTCCCCCTTGTCACCCGGGTGTCGCCACCCGGCTGTCCACCCGGGCCTGCGCCCGGTGATGGGACCACGGACGGCCGAAACCGGAGCGAAAGCCCCGCAGCCGCGCGCGTCCCGCTGCTCACGTGTCCCCGCCCGTTCCGGAGCGGTGGATCACCGCGTCCGTGTTCCCCAGATACGACTCGACGACCTCAGGGTGCGCCAGCACCTCGTCGGGCGTCCCGATCGTCACGACGTGGCCCTGATCCAGCGCCACCAGCCGGTCCGACACGGTCGAGATCAGCGGCATGTCGTGCTCGATGACGACGACGGCGCAGCCGAGCGTGTCGCGGATCTTCAGGATCAGCGGGCCGAGCGCCTCGGTCTCGCGCTGGGCGATGCCGCTGGAGGGCTCGTCGAGCAGCACGATCGACGGGTGATGCCCCAGCACGCACGCCAGGTCGACGACCCGGCGCGAGCCGGTCGAGAGCTCCCGCACGAACTTGGTGCGGAACGCTTCGAGGCCGAGCAGGTCGATGAGCTGATCGACCCGCCACTGCACGAGGTCCTCGGTGTCGACGAAGGCCGGCAGCCGGAAGGCGGCGTTGAACGGGTCCTTGACGTCGACCCAGCGGTCCAGGGCGGTGGCGATCGTCTCCTCGACCGTGAGCGCCGGGAACAGGCGCGCGTCCTGGAAGCTGCGGCCGAGCCCGGCCCGAGCCCGCGCATCGGCCGAGAGGCCGGTCACGTCGTGGCCGTACAGGGCCACGGTGCCGCCGTCGGACGACGTGAAGCCCGAGATCAGGTCGAACAGGGTGGTCTTGCCGGCGCCGTTGGGTCCGATGATGCCGACGATCTCACCGGCGGCGACCGAGAAGGTCACGCCGTCGACGGCGCGGATGCCGCCGAAGCGCACCGACAGGTCGTCGAGGGCCAAGGCCGGCGGTGCGTCGGGCGGGATGCCGAAGCGCTCGCGCACCGAGGCCGCCGCGGCTGCCTTCGCCTCGGGGGTGCCGGCCCCGAGGGGCGGGGCGTCGGTCGTCCCGTCGTCCGCGGCTGCGTGCGCGTCGGCGGCTTCGCCGTCGCCCATCCCCTTGGCCGCGCCCTCGAGGAACACCGAGCGCAGCACGTCGGGGCGCTCCAGCAGCTCGGCCGTGGGCCCGCTGAAGCGGATCTCGCCCTTCTCCATGAAGAAGGCCTTCTCGGCCAGCGTCAGCGCCACGTTCACCGACTGCTCGACCAGGATGACCGTGGTGCCCTGGTCGGCGATGCGGCGCACGATCGGCAGCGGCTGCTCCACGATGACGGGCGCCAGTCCCAGCGACAGCTCGTCGATGGCCAGCAGCTTGGGTCGCGACAGGAACGCCATGCCCAGCGCCAGCATCTGCTGCTGGCCGCCCGACAGGTTGGCCGCCGGGTCGTCGAGGCGCTCGCGCAGCACCGGGAACATCTCGAGCACCTCGTCCACGCGCCGTGCCACCTCGGCCTTGTGTTTGCGGTCGAGCCAGCTGGCGATGCGCAGGTTCTCGGCGACGCTCAACGTCGGGAACACGCCCTGGCCGCCGGGCACCATGGCGATGCCGAACTGGGCGATCTCGTGCGGCGGGGCGTGGGTGATGTCGCGGCCTTCGAAGATGATGGCGCCGGCGTGGGCCTCGACCACGCCGGTGATGGCCTTCAGCAGGGTCGACTTGCCGGCGCCGTTGGTGCCGAGCAGGGCCACGATCTCGCCCTGGTTGATCTCGACGTCGACGTCGAAGAGGATCTGGATGTCGCCGTAACGCACGTCGAGCTTGCGGATGAGCAGCTGTTGCAGGGTCCCCTGCCGGGCCTCGTACAGCAGCTCGCTGCGGGCCGCCATCGAGGTCCACACGTTGGCGATGTCCTGCTCGAGCAGCTTGCCCGACGAGGCGATGATCACGCCGCCGAGCACGAAGATCGGCGTCATGATCAACATGCCGACCCGGATGCCGAACGTGTCGCCGAGCGCACCGATGATCGGCAGCATGAACAGGCCCGGGATGATGTACAACGCGGCGATGGAGAAGCCCGAGGACCGAGCCCGGGCGGGCAGGCCGAGCGACAGGGCGGCGAAGACCGACGGCAGGACCATGGCCAGCGTCATCGAGATGACGATGCGGAACCCCAGGGCCACACCCCAGTTGGGCGCCAAGGCGAAGCCGGCGGCGCCGACGGCGGCGATCACCGAGACGACGGCGACCTGACGCACGACGAACGCCGGGCCCTTGCGGATCAGCCGCATGCCGACGGCGGCGCCGACGGCGATGCCCACGAGCTGGAACGGCTCCGACGCCGCCTCCATCAGGCCGCGCTGGGCCTCGTCGAGCCCGAACACCTCCTCGTAGAGCAGGTTGGCCAGCACGCCGAACCCGATCAGCGCGCTGGCGAGGAAGGGCAGGGCGTAGAAGATCCGCCGCATCGAGTGGACCCGCATGACGAGTCGCCATGCCTCCTCGAACGACGGCGGCTCCTCGTCGAGCTCGACGACCTCGTCGGACGCGCCCATCGCCTTGCGCTCCCACCGGCCGCGCTTGGGCTCGCGCATCGCCAGCGACAGCACGACGAACACCGCGCACGGGATCGCCATCACCAGGAACGGCACGCGCCAGCCGAACGCCTGGCCGAGCAGGCCGAAGGCGATGGGGCCGACGATGGCGCCGACGGCGTTGGCGGCGCGGTGGAACGAGTACACGCCCGGCCGGTACGGGATGTCGAAGTAGTCGGCGAGCAGCGAGTTGTGCGTGGGCAACGACGTGGCCTGGCCGAGGCCCGTGCCGAGGCGTACGAGCAGCAGCGCCCACCACACCGTCGGGATCAGGCCGGTGAAGGCCGAGAAGATGGTGAAGATGGCGAAGCCGACGGTCATCAGCCGAACGCGGTTGGACCGGTCGGCGAGCATGGCCAGCGGCACGGACAGCCCGAGGGCGAAGAACCCGACGACGGCGATGATGGTGAGCAGCTGGCTGTTCGACAGCCCGAAGTCGGTGCGGATATTCGGCAGCAGCACGGCGAAGCCGGTGCGGTCGAACTCGTCGACCATGTTCAGACCGAACAGCACCAGCAGCGCGTAGAGCGGCCCGTTGCCGGTGGTGGTGCGCAGCCATTGCACGGGATGCAAGGCCGCGTTGGTGAACCGCGGCCACCACGGCCCCTTCTCCTCGGGGACGGGCATGGCGATCACGACGCACCTCCCCCGGCCGACACCGGCGCATCCGGGGCGGCGAGGTCCTCCCGGTGGGGCGCTGCGTCAGCGGGGTCGGACGCTCCCGGCCCGGACCCGTCGTGCTCCTCGACCGCCTCCTCGGCGTGGGCGAGCACCTGCTCCTGGTCCTCGGTGCGCACGTCGGCCAGCAGGCTCGGCACGACGATCCCATTGCGCCGGGCCACCGAGCGCAGCCACACGTCGCGCACCTGGAACACCAGCCCGCCGAGGCCGCCGCGCAGCACCATCAGCACGATCAGCACGCCGAGCGCCGACGGCAGCAGCTGCCACAGGCCCTTGAGGTACCAGGTGCCGCCGTTGAAGTAGAGCGACCCCAGGAAGCCGCCGCTGAGGGCGCCGAGACCGCCGACGACGGTCGAGGTGAACACGGCGAACGACTGGTCGGCGGTGAACGGTGCCTCGACGAAGCGCTCCGACAGGTGCACGTACAGGCAGCCGGCGATGGCCGCCATGAACCCCGACAGGGCGAACGCCGAGAGCTTGGCGCGGGTCAGGTTGACGCCGTAGGACTGCACGCCGCGCTCGTTCTCGCGCTGGGCCAGCAGCACCCGCCCGGTGCGGCTCCGCCGCACGCCACGCAACGCCAGGTAGCACGCCAGCCCCACGGCGAGCACGAGGTAGTACATCGAGCGCTGCTCGGTGAGGTCGATGGCGCCGAACAGCGGCCGGCGCGGGACCTGACCGTCCGGGATCCACGCGAAGTGCTTGCGGTTGAGCAGGTACGACGACGTGGCGACGGCGAACGCCAGGGTGGTCACGGCGAGGAACAGGCCGCGCACCCGCAGCGCCGGCAGCCCCACCACGATGGCGGCGACCGCTCCGGCGACGCCGGCGATCAGCAGGGCGAGGAACAGGTCCAGCCCCCACTCCTTGGTGGCGAGCGCGCCCATCGTGGCGCCGACGGCGACGAAGGACATCTGGCCCAGCGACACCTGCCCGGCCCAGCCGGTGAGCACGACGATCGACATGCCGATGATGCCGAACACCACGACCGCCGCCGCCTTGAACACGTCGCTCGGCCCCAGCCAGATCGGCAGCGCCAGCAGCACGGCGGCACCGAGGACGGGCAGGCCCCACCGCACGGCCACGACCTCGGGGACCCGGCGCAGCTCCCGCGGCACGGGGCGGACCTCGTCGGCCGCCTGCCACGACGACGCCGTGTCCTGCTCGGTGCGGGACTGGCCGGTCTTGCGCAGCAGCAGCGTCCCCAGGATGATCAGCGCCACGATCGGCAGGAACAGCTCCGGGCTGTTCGAGCTGTTGAGCACCACGGCCTGCTCCAGCAGACCGAGCGCCACCGCCGCCAGCGCCACCGAGGCCAGGTTGGTCAACCGGCCCAGCATCAGCGCCGCCAGCGCCACCAGCAACGCCGTGTAGCTGGGCGTCGACACCAGCGGCAGGCCGAGCGTGCTGGCCCGCAGGAACACACCGAGGAACGACATGACGGTGGCGATCACCCACACGATCGTCTGCAGGCGCTTGACCGGCACGCCCAGCAGGGCGGCCCGGTCGGCCCGCTCGGCGCTGGCCCGGATGCCGATGCCGATGTTGGTGTAGCGCAGGAACAGCGCCACACCGATCAGCACGATCGGCGCCAGGATCAGCGCCACGATGTCCTCGGCGCTGTAGATGCGCGGGAACAGCTCGAAGCTCCACGTCAGCCCGGTGGTGATCTTCTCGCTGGCGGGCTGCTTGCCGAAGATCAGCGTCGGCACCATCAGCGAGCCGACGAGCAGCAGCTGCGACAGGCCGATCGTGGCGACGGTCAGGATCAGGCGTGGCGAGCGGAAGAAGCGCCGGATGATCGCCAGCTCGACGACGGCGCCGAGCACGATCGCTGCCACCAGACCGATGCTGAAGCTCACGAAGTAGTTCAGGCCCGAGTACACGATCAGGTCGACGGCGAGCACCGTCGGCACCAGGCCGAGGTCGGTCTGGGCGAAGTTCAAGATGCGGTTGGCCCGGTAGATCAGCGCCATCCCGACGGCGACGAGCGCGATCAGCACGCCCATCTCCAGGCCGAAGAGGTACATGCCGCCCTGGATCGGGAAGTACACGATCTGCAGCCACAGCACGCCGACGGCCGGCCCGATCGTGGCGAGCGGGCCGGCGACGCGGGTGTTGTCGCTGCGACGCGCCGCGAACCAGCCGCCGGCGAGCACGGCGACCGCGGCCGTGGCGATCAGGCCCGTGGCCGTCAGGAGCGGATCGACGATGGCGGCGGCGGCGTCGGACAGGCTCGAGGCGAGGTCGGCGACGATCATCGGCCACCGTCCTGGTCGGCCACGAGCCCGTGGAAGAACACCTCGACGACGGTGTCGGCGTGGCGGGCGACGACCTCGGGGTCGGTGACGTCGATGTCGTAGCCGCGCGCCATCGTCTGGCGGATCACGAAGATGTAGGCGGCCGCCGCCCCGAGTGCGATGCCGACGTGCTGTGGCGGCAGCGGCTTCACCAGCCCGTCACGCGACGCGTCGCCGAGCAGCTGACCGAACACCGACAGCTGGGCGATGGCGTCCTGCTCGACGAGCCACTCGAGCCGAGGGCCGCCCTTGGCCCCCTCGTAGGCCATGATCCGCCCCAGCTCGGGGTTCGCCGCCGAGAACGCCACGAACCGGCGCACCAGCACCTTCAGCCGAGACACCGGATCGAGGTCGCGCAGCTCGCCGATCTGCCCGGCGAACGTGGCGGTGAGCTGATCGAGCATCGGTCGCAACGCCGCCCGCCACAGCTCGTCCTTCGAGGCGAAGTGGTAGTGCACCAGTGGCTGGGTCACGTCGGCCCGGCGAGCGATCTCCGCCGTCGTCGCGCCGTCGAAGCCCTTGTCGGCGAACTCCTCGAGGGCGACGGCGAGGATCCGTTCCCGACTCGGCTCTCGGCTGCGCTCGGTGTCGTCCGCCGGCGCGGCACCCACAGGTGCACGCGCCGTCGTCGACGCCCCCATCGGTTGGGCCATTCGCTCGTTCCCCCCTGACCGTGCCCACGTCCCCCTGGTCGTAGGCACAGCAATCCTGATCGACATGTCAGGTCATATGTGCAACCCATCATGCCGACTGAACTGTGACCCTAGGCACATCCGCGTTCGGCGTGCGTATGGATCGCCCGTGACGTCGTCGCGGACTTGCACCGGCGGCGCGCCCGCACGACGCTGGCGGCACGCGGCCACGCACAGCGGGCCGACCGATGCGCCGCAGCGACGCTGCGCGAACAAGGGGGGACCCATGAAGGTCGACGGAGGATTCGGACTCGGCGCAGGCGACCTCGCCGGCGCCGGCGAGAAC
>JAGQTE010000494.1 GCA_020439175.1 Acidimicrobiales bacterium
CGTTCGAGCGACCGAAGCCGCCGGGCCGGCCACCGCCCGCAGGTCCGCCGGCTTGCCCACCGGCCTGGCCGCCCGGCATGACCGGTGCGCCGGCCTGCCCGCCGCCGGCCTGGGTGCCGTCGGTGGCGGGCGTGCCGCCCATGACCCCGAACGCCAGGTTCAGGTCCCAGGGCACCACGGTCATCTGGTCGGTCGAGGGGTCGTAGTACAGGTAGGAGTTGTTGCCGGGCCCGTCGATGTCGTCGAAGTTGTCGACGAGATCCTGCATGGCGAGGTAGGTGGCGAAGGCGTCGACGTCGAGCCACGACGGCAGCTCGGCGGCGAAGGTGGTGTCGTCCGACTCGTTGATGAACTCGAGGAACGCCGTCAGGTGCTCGAGGGTCTCGTCGTCGCCGGACTCGAGGTCGAACACCTCCTCGTACTCGGCGGCGTCGTCGCCACGGTAGGAGTAGTCGCCGGTGCTCTCGGCCTTGTAGAGCGACCCGTCGGTCCCGAAGACGCGCTCGACCCACTCGTCATCGGGGTGCTCGACGGCGAGGCGCAGGACGGCGTCGCTGCCGTTGACGGAGAACGTCGTGGCGACGGCCTGCTGCGAGGCGAGGCCGGCGAGCTCCATCAGGTCCAGGGCGACCGCCTCGTTGAGCGCCGTCTCGGTGACGTTCGACCGGATGACCAGCTCCTCGACGCCGTCGTGGTCCTGCCCGTCGACGAACTTGTCGAACTTGATCAGCCACGGCAGCGTCTCGGGATCCTCGGCCGAGACCTGACCGCCGGGACCGGCGGGGCCGCCCCGTCCGGACAGGCTGCGCAACGACGAGTTGCCCTTGAGGCGCAGCCCCACGTTCTCGTAGGTCTCGCCGTCGACGGTGACCGTGGCCGAGATCCACTCCTTGTCGGAGGACGACTGGTACGCCTCGATCATGGCGTCGTACTCGGCCTCGTCGAAGGTCACCGAGATGCTGTGCACGGCGGTGTCGTCGAGCAGGTCGCCGGCGGCCATGGACGTCAGCTCGCCGGCGGCGACGGCGCCGCTGGAGGACGATCCGCCGGCGGCGCTCGAGGTCGCTGCTGCGGCCGCCGTGCCGGACGTGTCGTCGGCTCGCACGACGGCGCTGACGGCACCGGCCAGGAAGGCCGTCGTCACGATGATCGGGGTGCCGATGAGCCAGAACCGGCGACGCCGACGCGTGGGGGTCGGCGGCACCGGGGTCGGCGGCACCGGGCTCGGGGGTGTCGGCGACGGCGAGGTCGTCGAGGGTGTCGGGGTCGGAGGGTGGGGCGGGAGGTTCATGGCTGGCGTCCTTCGAGGAGCGGGTGGGTGCGAACGAGGGTCTGGTGCCACCGGTTGGCCGGCAGCTCCGGGTGGAGCGCCGCCATCCCGGTGGCGTACTTGGAGAACCGGCGGGGTCGATGCCCGAGTCGCCACAGCGTCCGGTCGATGGCCGAAGGCCCCGCCGGCGACTTCGTCTCGACGATCGCCGTGCCGGCGAAGCGGGCGACGCCGCCCGCCGCGTCCTCGCAGCGCAGCCCGTCGTCGAGGGTGATCCGGCTGCGCGTCGCCCGGTCGAGGAGGGTGATGCGGCGGTACCGGGTGCGCAGGACCGGGGCGAGCGTGCCGACGGGCAGGGCCGGCGCCACGTCGACCACGAAGGCGCGCTCCTCCGGGTGCAGGACCGTGCCGGGCGGACGCCGACCGGCCACGACCAGCCTCGGCCGAGCGGGATCGGACGCGCTGCCGCCGTCGGCCGCGTGGCGCGCCCGGCGGTGCTTGATCGTCTCGCCGCGTCGGTCGCGGACCTTGACCTCGCACCACACGTCGCCCGAGTCGAGGTACGTCCGCACCCGGACCTTCCACCGCACCGGCCGGTTGCGCGCCGCGTCGTGGTACGAGCGCAGGTCCGGCGTGTCGAAGTACAAGGTGTCGTAGCCGAAGGTGTCGACGTCGTCGATGCGCAGCACGGCGATGTCGGCGGGCAGTCGCTCGAGCAAGGCCACCACCGCGTCCGACGGCACGACGTACTTGCGGTCGAAGCGCCGCAGCAGCGCCGCCTCGTCGACGAGCTCGTCGATGGTCACGGTCGGGCGGTCGGCGAGCAGGTCCATGTCCCGTCGCGTGGGGAGCGTCGCCACCGCGGCGCTCATCGGGCCGGTCCCGTCAGGGCGGGGGCGCCGACCGCCGCCGCGGCGCTGGAGGACGCAGCGGGGCGGTCGGCGCCAGGGGTGCGGATGGCGGGGGCGGCGTCGGGGACCTCGTAGCGGACCTCGACGGCGGTGGTGTCCGACACCAGGTCGACCTTGCGGACCGTGAGCCGGTGGACCGTGCCGCCGAGGAGGCCTTCGAGGTGGGCTCGCAGCGCGGCCTCGTCGGTGAAGGCCCGGTCGAGCGTGATCGTCTGGTGGCGGTACCGGCGGAACAGCCGTGGGTGGTCGCCGACGGCGAGGGCGGCGACGATCGCCACCATCAGCGCCGGGGCGAGTCCCTGGGGCGTCTCGGCCAGGCCGCCGAGCAGCCCGATGGCCAGCGCCGCGAAGAAGTAGGCGATCTCGGCCTGGTCGAGCTCGGCCGAGCGGAGGCGGATGATCGACAGCACGCCGAACAGCCCCAGCCCGAGGCCGGCGTTGAGCCCGCTCGAGCCCAGGGCGTCGGCGACGGCGAGCACGCCGAGGTTCACGACGAGGTAGGCGACGACCATGTCGCGCCGGCGGTGCCGGGGGAAGTAGAGGGCGAAGACCATCACGGCGATTGCGGCGAGGTCGACGGCGAACAGGATCGTGCGGGACATGGTGGGATGGCCTCCAGGTGAACGGGTTGGGAACGTTGTACGAAGCGAACCTGAGAGCTTCCGCAGCGCCGGCGGGGAGGTCGCTGGGACCCGTCCCGCCGTGGCGGCGCCGTGGCGCGGCGCAGGCGGCAGGGGTTCAGGCGGCGTGGCGCTCGGCCGCGCCACCGGCGCCACGGCGGGCACCGGCGGCTCGTGGCGGCGCCCGGCGAACACCACCAGGCGCTGGACCTGGTAGCTGACGACGAACAGGGTCAGCTCGGTGGCGAGCTTCGCCCACCCCAGCGGCACGGCCGCCAGCTCGGTCAGCCCGTACAGCAGCGCGTAGTTGGCGGCGAGCAGCGTCACCACGAGCGAGCCGTACCGCAGCGCGGACGCCGCGGCCGGGCGGTCACTGTGGAAGACGAGCCGGCGGTTCACGGCGAAGTTCACCGACGCGCTCACCACCCGGGCGACGACGACGGACGCCAGCAGGTCGCCGGTCGCCGCCATCAGCACGAACAGCAGCGTGGCGTCGATGACGAAGGCGCTGAGCGACGACAGGGAGAACTTCACGAGCGGGACGTACACCCGGAACGAGTCCCGGAAGGTGCGGAAGTGCGACGAGGCGTTGTCGTCGAGGTAGATCGTCTCGATCGGCACCTCGTGGAAGGCGAAGCCCGCGCGGCGCGCCGCCAGCAGGACGTCGAGCTCGTACTCGAAGCGGTCGCCGCCGATGGTGTCGAGCCAGCCGAGCATCCACGCCGGGTAGCCGCGCAGCCCGGTCTGCGTATCGGTGAGCGGGATGCCGGTGACCCGGCCGAACAGGACGCGGGTCACGGTGTTGCCGAACCGGCTGCGGGCGGGGACGTCGCCGACGAACTGGCGGGCTCCGAGCACGATGCCGTCGCGGTGGGTGCGCAGCGCCTCGGCGACCTTGGTCAGATCGGCGAGCGTGTGCTGGCCGTCGCAGTCGGCGCACACCACGTCCTCGCCGGGATGGCGGCGGCGGATGTGGGCGAAGCCGGCTCGCAGGGCGTAGCCCTTGCCGCGGTTGGTCGGGTGGCCGATCACGTCGGCGCCGGCGAAGCGGGCGGCGGCGAACACGTCGCCGTAGGCGGGGCCGCTGCCGTCGTCGACGACGACGATCCGCTGGTCGGGCTCCGTGGACCTGATGGCCCGGATCAGGTCCACGAGGCGCTGGTCGGGTTCGTAGGCGGGGATGAGGACGATCATCGAACGCTCCGATCAGGCCACGTAGAGGATGTCGCTGGTGCCCCGCTCGGCCCCCTTGCCGAGGGGGTCGTTGACCAGTTCGCCGTCGAAGACCATGGTCGAGCTGCCGCCGCCGTCGAGGTTGTAGGCCACCTCGGCGCCGAGGTCGTCGAAGATCTGGGCGAACTCGGTCATCGTGACGCCGCGGCTGTAGCCCTCCGAGCGCCCGTCGACGACGACGAACACGAAGTGGTTGGTGTCGATGAGGCCGATGCCGGTGCGGGGCTGGTAGCCCTGGATCGAGTGGTTGCCGAAGTTGGTGTCGACCTCGACCTGGTCGATCCCGTCGACGACCTCGCCGCCGTCGACGAGCGCCGGCCCGAAGGACAGGGTGTTCCACACGCCCTGGGCCAGCAGCTCGTCGCCGGACGTCGTCGTCTCGTCGTAGACCCGCATGGTGCCGTCGGCGTAGATGGCCAGGCCGGTGCGGGCGCCGTCGTCGCGGTAGAGCACGCCGTTGCGGATGACGATGCCGCTGTCGCGGTAGCCGTAGTAGTCGCCGTTGATGGCGAACACGGCACCGACGCCGGCGGCGATGTCGGAGGTGTCGGCGACGATGTTGGTGCCGAACTTGTCCTCGGCGAAGGCGCTGCGCAGCGCCGTGCCCTCGGCGAGCTGCACGTCGGCCACGTAGGTGGTCACCTGGTTGCTGCCCGAGCCGGTGACCACGGTCGAGATCTCGATGGTGGCGGTGGCCGAGGTGGACGAGGTGTCGGTGATGACGGCCTCGCCGTCGCCCGAGCTCGCCGCCACGGCAGCCGACGACGACTGCGAGCTGCCGAGCACCTGCGCCTCGTAGGCCGACACGTCCTCGATCTGGACGTGGTCGATCACGTACCGATCGAGCGCCCAGTAGGCGGTGACGGCCAACACGATGGCGAGCGCGCCGGCGATGCCGAGCACACGGGTCAGCAAGCGGCGCCGGCGGGGCGGTCGTGGCGCGGGTGGTCCGCCGGAGGTGCGGCCGGATCCACCCGACGCGCCGCCAGCGGGCGCGACGTGCGGGGGAGCGGGGGGCGGTTCGTGCGGCCACGTCGCCGTGCTCGCCGGCCCGGTGGCGGTGGAGGTGGTGGTGCTCGAGTGCATGAGCGCAGTCCTAGGACGGCTACCTGTGAGCCGGCGCAGAGCTGGCGGCGAAGGCCCGCAGAGCAGCGTCCGGCCGTGGGACCACGCTGCGCGACCTCTGCGCCGCCTCTGGGCGGGCTCACAGGTGGCGCCCGCACCCTGGGGCGGTCCCCCGAACCAGGAGCTGCTCATGCCTGCCCATCGCACCCCCGTCCGACGCGGCGCGGACATCGATCTGCCGTCGACGACCGTCACGTCCGCCCCGGCGCGTGGCGCCGCCAGGCGCGCCGCCGCCGTCGCCGGGATCGTGGCCATCCTCGGCGCCGGGGCCTGCAGCGCCACGACCTCGACCGGCACCGGTGAGACCGCCAGCGACGCGTCGTCGGTGAGCGGTGCGCCGGCCTCGGTCGCCGCGGCGTCGACGGCGTCGGACGCCGGCGCCGGGGCGGCGCTGCTGTCGGCGAACGTCGACGCCCCCGACGTGGATGACGGCGCCTGGAGCGTGGATGACGCCGTGGCCATCGAGCTGACCGGCGCGGGTGCCGAGGTGGCGTCGTCGGCCGTGGTGGCCGACGGGTCCACCGTCACCATCACCGCCCCGGGCACCTACGTCGTGTCGGGCACCCTCGACGACGGTCAGCTCGTCGTCGACAGCGCCGCCGACGGCACCGTCCGGGTCGTGCTCGACGGCGCGACGATCCACTCGTCCACGACGGCGGCGCTGGCGGTGGCCGACGCCGACGACGCCGTCGTGGTGCTGGCGGAGGGCTCGAGCAACACGCTGTCGGACAGCGAGCGGGCCGACGCCGGCGAGCGCGCCGCGGCCGGCGACGACGTCGACGTGCCCAACGCCGCCCTGTTCTCGATGGCCGACCTGACGATCGCCGGCTCCGGCGCCCTGCAGGTCACCGGCGCCGAGGCCGACGGCATCGCCAGCAAGGACGGGCTGACGATCGCCGGCGGCACGATCGAGATCGACGCCGCGGACGATGCCGTGCGCGGCAAGGACGTCGTCGCCATCGCCGGCGGCTCGGTCACGGCGCGCGCCGGCGGCGACGGCATCAGCGCCGACAACGACACCGATGCCGACGCCGGCTACGTGTGGATCAGCGGCGGGACGGTGGCGATCGACGCCGGCGCCGACGGCATCGACGCCGCCACCGATGCCGTGCTCAGCGGTGGTGACGTGACGGTGGCCGCCGCCGACGACGCCGTGCACACCGAGGTGGCGATCGCCGTGGACGGCGGCACGGTCGAGGTGACCGAGGCCTACGAAGGCGTCGACAGCGCGGCGATCGCGCTGACCGGCGGCACGGTGGCGCTGCACACCGCCGACGACGCCGTCAACGTCGTCGGCGGCGACCTGGTGATCTCGGGCGGCGACCTCGCCGTCGACAGCGGCGGCGACGGCATCGACGTCAACGGCTCGGTCACCATGCAGGGTGGCACCCTGGTGGTCGACGGGCCGTCACAGCAGAACAACGGCGCCCTCGACTACGACGGCACCTGGACCCAGACCGGCGGATCGCTGGTGGCGACCGGCAGCGCCGGGATGCTGGCGGCGCCGGGCACCAGCTCGTCGCAGTCGAGCCTGGTCGCCACCTTCGCCGCGCAGCCGGCGGGGAGCACGGTGCGGGTCTTCGGCGCCGACGGCACCGAGCTGCTGGCCGTCAGCCCGACCAAGTCGTACGCCTCGATCGTCGTGTCCGTCCCGGGCCTGGTCGACGGGGAGGACTACTCGGTGACGGTCGATGGCACGACGGTCGCCACCACGACGACGGCCGATGCGGCGACCGTCGCCGCCTCGGGCCGGCGTGGCCCCGGAGGCGGCGCCCGTCCCGGCGGCTGACCGGGGCCGGCCGGGTACGGTGAGGACGTGCCGCTGACGCACATCGACCGCGCTGCGCCACCGGGCCACCAGATCGCCTTCGTGGGCGCGGTCACGTCCGCCGGCGTGGCAGCGCTCGTGGCAGCGGGGCGGCGCTTCGGGTGGGGGAGCCGTACGTTCGGCGTGGCGGCGGTGTGGGTGCCGATGACCTGGCTGGGCACGTTGAGCCGCGTCCTGCGGCCGCGCCTGCCGGCGTCGGTGCACCGCCTGCGGTCCTGGGAGATCGGCGGGGCACGGCTCTACGAGCGCTGCGGGGTGCGGTTCGCCAAGGCCGTCGCCCGCCGGGGGCCGGTGGCGGCGTTCAACCGGGACCTGCACCTGCCGACCGACCCGTCGCCGGCGGCGTACGCCGCCCTCGACGCGCACATGCGCACCGCCGAGGCGGCGCACCCCTATGCCGCCGCGGCGGCGATCGTGACGGCGGGGTGGGCCGGGGCCACGGGCCGGTGGCGGGCGGCCCGCTGGATGCTCGGCACCAACCTCGTCGTGAACGTGGCGCCGATCATGCTCCAGCGCTACAACCGCGGCCTGCTCGCCGCACGCGCCGGCGGGGACGCTGCGACGAACGACCGGGACGACCCGGACGACAGTGCCGGTGCGCACGGTCCGATCCCGGGAGCAGCAGACGGCTAGCGTCGCCGGTCATGGCGGCGCGGACGATGAGGCGAGGTGTGTCGTGACGCTGGTACTGGTCGTCGTGTTGACCTGCGTGATCGCCTATGTGGCGCTGCTGGTCGGATCGGCCATCGCCACGCAGGCGCTGAGCAAGGGGCCGACCCTGCCGCAGAACGATCCGCTGCGGGCCGCCTCGTTCGAGGTGCGTGCCGACGTCACCCCGGTGCGGGCGATGGAGGTGGTGCGTGCCGTCGCCGCCGATGAAGGGTTGCGCATCGGGTTCGAGGGGCCGGCGCAGCTGATCCTGGTGCCCCGGTTCGGCCCCCAGCCGTTCGGGTCGGTGGTCAGCGTGTGGTTCGGGCCCTCACCGGCGGAGAAGCTCGACGCGCCGTTCACGACCCTCGTCACCGAGACCAAGGTCATCGCCCAAGGCATCCCGATCGCCTCGACCGCAGGACGCGGCACGGTGGCGGCGATCCAGGCGGCGCTGGTCGCCGAAGC
>JAGQTE010000495.1 GCA_020439175.1 Acidimicrobiales bacterium
ACGACCAGCGCTGGCAGCTCGAGGTCCGCCACCGCGGTCCGCTCCCCGACGCCCGCGACATCACCGCCGGCGACGATGCCGGCGGGCGGGCGGCGCCGACGCCGCACCGCTACTCGGTGCGCTGGTACGACCCGACGTTCCGAACCGGCCGCATCCACCGGTTCGTCCTCTGCACCAACGCCGGTCGCCCCGAGCTGGCCACCACGCCCTTCGACTGACCATCGGACAACCACACCCGGCCGCTCGGACAACCTGCCGTCCGAACGCCACTGCCTACCGTTCCGGTAGTGAACTCGCGTCGTCCTCGACGCGAGTTCACTACCAGAACGAGGGAGGCGGAGCGAGGCTCAGGCGACCTCGGGGAGGCCCATCGGGTTCGGGTAGCGGATGATGCCCGCCTCGACGATCGACCCGGCGACCGGGACCAGCAGATCGAGCAGCTGGGCACGGCGCTCGGGCCGGATGGCGGCATAGGGCGCTGCGGCCAGCTCGTCCGTTCGCTGCTCGACGTGGGCCCGCAGCCGGGCGCCGCGCTCGGTCAGGACGCCATCGGCCAGCAACCCGGCGGCGGTGAGCACCTCGATGGCGTCCTGCCACTCCTGCTCGGGCCAGCCGCGGCTCTCGAGGTACAGCTCCGGCGGCAGTCCCGCCTCGGCGCCGAAGAGCACGTGGCTCTCACAGCCGCCGATGCCCTCGGCGACCAGGACGGCGACGTGGCCGTCCCCACGGTGCTCGCGCAGCGTCGTCGTCACCTGCCACAGGTCGGCGACCGGCTCCTCCAGGGGACCGATCGCCACGTTCGCCGCCGCCAGCGGTCGCCCGCCGAGGTCGGCCGTCTCCAGGGCGGGGTCGAGGATCGTGACGATGTCCTCGGCCACCGCCTCGATCGGCTCGACCAGCTCGCGCAGCGCCGTCGCCGCCACGGCGGCCCGGCCCTCGACAGCGTCGGCCGGCGCCACGTGGTCCCAGGCATCGGGGATCGCCCGCTCCACCATCGAGCCGTGGAAGCCGTAGAACGTGGCGGCCACCAGCTCGGGAGGCACGGGGCCGAGGGGCGCTGCACGCGTGCCGAAGTAGCCCATCCAGAAGCCGGCGAAGCCGAGGTCGGCGTGACCCTGCCGGCAGGTCGGCGAGAAGTACGTCACCGCATGGATGGTCTCGAGCAGGTGCCAGAGCTGTCGTGCCTCGCCGGGTTCCACCGGGCCATCATGCCTCAGCGCATCACGGGCGACCGCCGCTGCCCGCGCCGGCCGCCGGATCGACTCGGCCGGCGACGGCCGGCGACGGCGAAGTCTGATCAGGACCCGCTGGTCGCCTCGGTGACGGCTGCGGCGGCGTTGGCCGAGGCCAGCAGGTCGGCGACGGTGGCGGCGGCCGGGCGGACGTCGGGCCGGGCGCCACGCACGAGCAGGTCCCGCCAGCGTTGCGGCTCGTGCGACATCGGCTCGGTCTCGAACACGAAGTCCTCGAGCAACGCCACGAACCGCTCCGGGTCGGCGTGGTGGGGGAAGTGCCCGGCGTCGTCGAAGATCTCGAGGCGGCTCCCCGGCATCGCCGCCGCCGCCAGGGCCGCGTGCTCGACCGGGATGACGCCGTCACGGCCACCCCAGACGATCTGGATCGGCATGGCCTCGGCCAGATAGGCCCGGTCGCGCAGCGTCACCACCTGGCCCCGCCAGTCGACGACCGAGCGCAGGGTGCGGATGAAGGCGGTGCGGGCGTCGGCGTCGGGCAGGCCCTCGATCACCCGCAGGAGCTCGTCGGCGTCGGCGCCGAGCTTGGTCCCGGCCAGGCGCAGCACGCCGAAGCCCAGCCGCACCATGCTGCGGGCGACCGGCAGCTGCATCGGCACCATGGCCAGCTCGGCCGCCGGGGCGGACAGGGCCCGCAGCATCACCGTCACATCGCGGCCGACGCCGCCGCTGGCGACGAGCACGAGGCGCTCGCAGCGCTCCGGGAACTGATAGGCGAACTGGGCCGCCACGCCGCCGCCGAGCGAGTGGCCGACGACTGTGACCCGCTCGATGTCGAGGATCTCGAGCAGGTCCCGCATGCCGTTGGCGTACGCCGCCACCGAGTAGTCGGCGCGGGGTTTGGCCGAATTGCCGTGCCCGAGCAGGTCGGGGGCGATGACGGTGAACGACTGCGCCAGGCGGTCGAGGATCGGCACCCAGCTCACCGAGGAGTCGCCGATGCCGTGCAGCAGCAGCAGCGGCGGGCCCGAACCGGCGATGCGGTAGGCCCTCCGGTAGCCGTGCACCGTGCGGAAGTGCACCCGCAGGTCGGCGAGCTGATCGGCCGACGGCTGCTGACCCGACGGCCCGTACCCCATCGCTGGCTCCATGGGCGCCGACGGTAAGGTCGCTCTGTGTCGGGGGTTCGGCGGATCTGTGAACGCCGTGTCACAACCGTCAGGTTCTGCGCAGCTGCGGGTCAGCAACCGACGGGAACAGGTGGCGCCTTTTAGTTGTTCGTGCAACTATTGAGCCAGGAGGCAGCCATGACCGAGTTCGACACCGGCCACGACACCACAGCCGCGACGCCCACCCGGCAGCCGGCGGTCTTCATCCCCCACGGCGGCGGTCCGTGCTTCTTCATGGACTGGAGTCCGGCCGACGCCTGGGACGGCCTGGCGGCCCACCTGCGCGCCATCCCCACGATGCTGCCCGAGCGGCCGCGCGCCATCGCCGTCATCTCGGCGCACTGGGAGGACGACGCTGTCGCCGTGACCAGCCACCCGACACCGTCACTGGTGTTCGACTACTTCGGCTTCCCCGCCCACACCTACGAGCTCAGCTACCCGGCGCCCGGCGATCCGGCGCTGGCGCAGCGCATCGTGGACCTCGTCGGCGGCGCCGGCCTTCCCGCCCGGCTCGACGGTCAGCGGGGCTGGGACCACGGCGTGTTCGTGCCGCTGCTCGTGATGTTCCCCGACGCCGACATCCCGGTCGTCGAGATCTCGCTGCGGTCCGGGCTCGACCCGGCCGAGCACGTGGCGATCGGCCAGGCGTTGGCGCCGCTGCGCGACGAGGGCGTGCTCCTGATCGGCTCCGGCTTCAGCTACCACAACCTGCGAGGCATGGACCCGAGCTACGCCGAGCCGTCGGAGCGGTTCGACGCCTGGCTGGCCCAGGCCATGACATCGGCGCCGGACGAGCGTGCGGAGGCGTTGACCCATTGGGTCGACGCGCCCGCTGCCCGGATCGCCCACCCCCGCGAGGAGCACCTGCTGCCCGCCATGGTCATCGCCGGCGCCGCCGGGAGCGACCCGGTCGTGCACACCTACGACGACCACGTCATGGGCATCAAGGTGTCGGGCTTCGCCGCCGGCACACCTGCCGCCGCCTGAACCGGTCGCCGGCCCGGTCGCATCTGCCACGACCGACGACAGATCGACCGTGCAGATTCGGTCACATAGTGACGCGATCTGCCGGGTCGAATCAGCCACGACCGACGACAGAACGACCATGCAGATCGCGCTCCATAGTGACGCGATTTGCACGGTCGAATCGGCCACGACCGTGATGACGACGACCGACGTCGGTTCGGTTGGCCGCGGCGAGCGCGACTGCGGGACGAACGAGCGTGACGACGCGGCGGACGCGGCGGGCGCGGCGGACGGGCAGGTCTGCCAGACTCCCCCGTCGCGATCGACGTGCCGGACTGCGACCCTGCGGCCGACACCGCGTCGTAGCGAGCACACGCGAGCCAGCAACCCGAGGAGCAGACCCGTGGCAGACGAGACCCAGGGCTTCGAGACCCGCCAGATCCATGCCGGCCAGGAGCCCGACCCGACGACCGGCTCGCGCGCCGTGCCGATCTACCAGACCACGGCCTACCAGTTCCGCGACTCGGACCATGCCGCCAACCTGTTCGCGCTGAGCGAGATCGGCAACATCTACACCCGGATCATGAACCCGACCCAGGGTGTGTTCGAGGCCCGCCTCGCCTCGCTGGAGGGCGGCACCGCCACCGCCGTCGGCATCCCCGGCGCACTCGCCGTCGCCTCCGGCCAGGCCGCCGAGACGCTGGCGATCCTGAACCTCGCCGAGTCCGGCGACCACATCGTGTCGGCCGCCTCGCTGTACGGCGGCACCTACAACCTGTTCCACCACACCCTGCCCAAGATGGGCATCGAGGTGAGCTTCGTCGACGACCCCGACGACCTCGACGCCTGGCGCGCCGCCACCCGTGACAACACCAAGGCCTGGTACGGCGAGTCGATCGGCAACCCCCGCAACAACGTGCTCGACATCCGCGCCGTCGCCGACGCCGCCCACGAGCTGTCGCTGCCGCTGATCATCGACAACACGGTGGCCTCACCGTGGCTGATCCGCCCGATCGAGCACGGGGCCGACATCGTCGTGCACTCGGCCACCAAGTTCATCGGTGGCCACGGCACCGCCATCGCCGGCGCCATCGTCGACGGCGGCACGTTCGACTTCGGCGCCTCCGGCCGCCACCCGATGTTCACCGAGCCCGACCCGAGCTACCACGGCCTCGCCTACTGGCCCGCCCTCGGCGCCGGCTCGTACATCATCAAGGCCCGCGTCCAGCTGCTGCGCGACATCGGCGCCGCCATCTCGCCGTTCAACGCCTTCCTGCTGCTGCAGGGGCTCGAGACGCTCAGCCTGCGCATGGAGCGCCACTGCGCCAACGCCGATGCCGTCGTGGCGTTCCTCGACGGCCACGACCAGGTCGAGTCGGTGGCCTTCGCCGGCCTCGCCTCGTCACCCTGGCACGGCGTCGCCGAGCGCATGACCGGCGGCCGCGGCTACGGCTCGGTGCCGGCGTTCGTCATCAAGGGCGGCCGCGAGGCGGGCAAGCGGTTCGTCGAGGCGCTGACGCTGCACAGCCACGTCGCCAACATCGGCGACGTCCGCAGCCTGGTCATCCACCCCGCATCGACGACCCACTCCCAGCTCACCGCCGACGAGCAGCTGTCCGCCGGGGTGGAGCCGGGCCTGGTGCGCCTCTCGGTGGGCCTCGAGACCATCGACGACATCATCGCCGACCTCGAGCGAGGCTTCGCCGCCGCTCGGGGCTGACCCGACACGTCATCGGCTGCGGCTGAGCCGCAGCGTCCACGTCCCGGCGCCGGGGCGGTCGTACCGTGTGCACCAACTCTTGCAGGAGGTCTGCACATGGCTGACGACCGCCGCGGCGCCGTCGACGTCCTGCGGGGATCGCGGATCCTCGCCTACAGCATCGGGGCGCTGAGCCTCATCGCCGGCATCGTGCTGATCTTCTGGACGGACCGCACGCTCGTGTTCGTGGCACGCCTCGCCGGCGTGCTGTTGCTCGTCGTCGGCCTGTCGGAGGTCTTCGAGGCCATCACGACGCATCGCAAGGGCTCGATGTGGGGCCTGTTCCTGTTGCGGGGCGTGATCAACGTCGGCTTCGGCGTGGCGCTGCTGCTGTGGTCCGACATCACGCTCAGCGCGCTCGTGTGGCTGTTCGGCCTGGACCTCGTCATCACGGCGATCGTGGCCTTCGTGCTGGCGACGCAGGTGGGCGCGGACCAGGGACGCTCCACGCTCGTGCTGCGCGGAGCGGTCAGCCTGGTCTTCGGCATCATGGTCATGGCGTGGCCGAGCACGACGCTGACCGTGTTGGCCATCCTCGTCGGGATCCAGCTGATCCTGTTCGGCCTGCTGCTGCTGTTCTCGGGTTGGCAGCTGTCGAAGGCGACCGTCGTCGAGGCCGTCTGAGGTCCGTCAGTCGGCGGTGGTGCCGGTCGAGCCCGAGCTCCCCGAGCCCGATCCCGACTCGGCCTCCTCGGCGGCCGCCTCCAGCGCCTGGATGCGATCGAGGGCGAACGTGCCCTCGATGCCGACGAACGTCTGCAGGTCGGTGTCGGTGACCGACGAGATCTCGCCGCACACCATGTCGTCGTTCAGCTCGGTGATGGTCACGACGGAGTCCCCGAGCAGGAGCCGGTTCTCGCCGATCCAGGCGGCGATGAAGTTGATCTCGCCGTCGGAGTCGGGTGCGGTGCCCGACGACGAGGTCATCGAGGCGTCGGTGAACGTCATGCCCTTGGCGATCGTGTCGTCGGACGTCATCGAGACCGAGAGGTACACGTCCTCGGCGCCGAGGTCCTCGGGCTCGCCGACCGGGATCGAGTAGCCGAACTGCTCGTCGACCGGGATCTCGGCGCTCGACACGGCGAAGCTGAGCGTCGTGTCGTAGTTGACCGTGTTGTCGGGGTGCGGACCCTCGTCCGCCCAGGCGGTGACCACGTCGATCGGACCGTCGGAGATGCCGGTGAGCTCTTCGTCGGCGGCGGTGTTGACGAGCCGCAGGTCGGTCTCGCACATGGCCATCTCGGAGGCCGTCGTCCCCGACGGCGCCGCCGAGCCCGACGTGGAGCCTTCGCTGCCCGACCCACCCCCGGAGGAGGTCGTGTCGCTCGAGGAGCAGGCACCCCCCGCCAGCGCCAGGGCACCCGCCATGGCGACGGTGAGGCTCACGGACTTCTTCGTCTTGGACATCGGCTTGGACATCGGCCCTCCCACGGCTCGTCCTTGGACAACGACCCAGGCAACCTAGCGGCTCGGGACCGCCGGGCTCAGAACGGCGTCGGTGCGGCCGGTGCGGCGCCCTGATCGGGCGGGGCGCCGGCGCCGGTGCCCGAACGATGGATGACCTGCTCGTCCGTGCCGAGGTACGACGCGATGACCCGTTCGTGGGCCAGCACGTCGGCGGGGGCACCGCGGGTGATGATGCGCCCGAGCTCCATCGCCACCAGCTCGTCGCAGAGCGAGCTCATCAGCGCCATGTCGTGCTCGATGATGAGCAGCGAGCAGCCGGTGACCTGCTGCACCTGCCGCAGGAGCGGGCCGAGCGCCTCGGTCTCGCGCTGCGCCACGCCCGCCGAGGGCTCGTCGAGCAGCACCACCGCCGGGTCCTGGGCGAGGATGCAGGCCAGCTCGACGATGCGGCGGGTGCCGGTCGACAGCTCGGCGGTCAGGTGCGACCGGTACCGGGTGAGGCCGAGCAGCTCCAGCAGCTCGTCGGCCCGCTCTGCAGCGGCGGCCTCGGCGTCGCGGGCCACCGGCAGCCACAGGGCGGCGGCCAGCGGGTCGCGGTTGGCGAGATGCTGGTCGAGCGCCACCGCCACCGTCTCGTGCACCGTCAGCGACGGGTACAGGCGCGCCTCCTGGAAGGATCGGCCCAACCCGGCGATCGCCCGCCGGTACGGCGGGAGGCCGGAGACGTCGACGCCGCCGAGCAGGATCGATCCGCCGTCGATCGGCGTGAACCCCGAGATGCAGTCGAGCAACGTCGTCTTGCCGGCGCCGTTGTGGCCGATGATCCCGACGATCGTGCCGGGCGCCAGGTGCAGGTGGACGTCGTCGACGGCCGTCACACCGCCGTAGCGCTTGGTGAGCCCGACGCACTCCAGCGCCACGCCGCGGGACCGGACCTCCTCCGCCGGCGACGGAGCGTCGGGGGCCGCCGTGTCGCGCCGCGTGGCGCGCGCGGCGTCGGCGTTGCCCACGAACACCGAGCGCAGCACGTCGGGCCGCTCGAGCAGCTCCGCCGTCGGGCCGGTGAACGTCACCGCGCCCTTCTCGAGGAACACGGCGCGCTCGGCCAGCAGCAGCGCCACGTTGACGCTCTGCTCGACGATGACGACCGTGGTGCCCGAGGCGTGCACCGCCCGCACGTGCTCGACCAGGTCGGCGACGACGGTCGGCGCCAGGCCGAGCGACAGCTCGTCGATGCAGAGCACCTCGGGGCGGGTGGCCAGCGCCATCGCCAGCGACAGCATCTGCTGCTCGCCGCCGGACAGGTCGGCCGCCTTGACGTCGAGGCGCTCGCCGAGCCGGGGCATGAGCTCGAGCGCCTCGCGCCGCACGGTTGCCACGGCGTCGCGCTCGCCGTGGCGCAGCCACGCCGCCAGACGCAGGTTCTCGATGACGGTGAGGGAGCCGAAGAGGCC
>JAGQTE010000496.1 GCA_020439175.1 Acidimicrobiales bacterium
GCGAGACCCCACGGTTGCGAAACGCGTCGCTCGGTGATCAGCGACACCGTCGCGTCCTCGAGCACCTGGAGGTCGCGCTCGATGCCCTCGCCGCCAGCCGACCATCCGGCACCACCACTCCCTCGTCGTAGCCGGTACCGGAGCACTCGCAACGGGAAGGCCCGCTCGAGCGCTTCGATGGGGGTATTCCGCGTGTTAGTCATCGCGGTGTGAATTCCCGACTGGCCGGGGCGGGGTTCGCCTGATCGGTAGTCAAGTTGATCTGTGTTGGTCATGCAGGTGTGAATTCCCGACATCCCAGGCGTCCCCGGCCCGAGCTGATCGGTAGCCGCTTGACTTGTGTTGGTCATGACGGTGTGGATGCCGCTCATGCCCGGCTTGGTGACGCGGCCACCCTGGCCGCCACCGACCGTCTCGTAGTACACCCACGGCCGGCCGTCGCCGTCGTGGCCGCCCATGAGGAGGTTGTTCATCGTGCCCTGCGAGGCAGCACCGACACGGTCCGGCAGCGCCTGGGCCAGCGCCCCGAGCACGACGTCGGCGACGCGCTGGGACACCTCGACGTTGCCGGCGCCGACGGCGGCCGGCGGACGGGCGTGCACCACCGTGCCCAACGGCGCCACCACCTCGATCGGCCGCAGGGTGCCGCCGTTGGCGGGGAGCGACGGGTCGAGCGCCGAGCGCAACGCGAACACCGTCGCCGACACGGTCACGGCCTCGACGGCGTTGACGTTCCCGCGGCGTTGCGAGTCGGTGCCGGCGAAGTCGACCCGCACGGCATCGCCGGCCACCTCGACGGCGACCCGGATCGTGGTCGGCTGCTGCTGGTCGTCGTCGGGACCGAACGAGTCGAGGACGTCGGCGAACGTCCACCGCCCGTCCGGCAGCGCGTCGAGCACGGCACGCATGCGTCGCTCGCCGTAGGCCAGCGCCTCGGCCAAGGGCGCGTCGGCGAGCTCCGCCAGGCGTGCCGCACCGACGCGGTTGGCACCGATCTGGGCGTCGAGGTCGCCCCGCCGCTCGTCGGGCGTGCGGCTGTTGGCGCACAGCAGCGTCACGACCTCCTCGGTGAGCCGCATCGGCGGCAGCCGCAGGCCCTCCTGGGCGATGTCGGTGGCGTCGGCCGGCATCGAGCCCGGCGCCGACCCGCCGACGTCGGCGTGATGGGCGCGGTTCGCCACCCACCCGATGAGCCGGTCGCCCACCAGGCACGGCGCCACGACCGTGATGTCGTTGAGGTGCGTCCCGCCGGCGTACGGGTCGTTGAGGATCACCTGGCCCGACGGGCCGAGCCGGGCCACGCCCCCGATCGTCGCCACGTGGTCGATGGCGGCTCGCACCGACGCCGGCATGGAGCCGAGGTGCACGGGGATGTTCTCGGCCTGGGCCAACAGCTCGCCGTCGGCGGTGAACACGGCCGAGCTGCAGTCGGCCCGCTCCTTGATGTTGGGGCTGAACGCCGCCCGACGCAGCACCGCGCTCATCTCGTCGGCCACGCCGGCGAGGCGGGCCAGCAGCACCGCCAGCGCCGCGGCGTCGAGGCTCATCGCCCGACCCCTCCGCCGCCGACCCCGCCCGAGGCGTGCGCACCGACGCGGATGAGCACCAGCGCACCCGCCGCGCCCCGCTCGGCCGCCCACCCGTCGGGGACCCAGATCGTGCAGTCGTCCTCGGCGAGCACCACCGGGCCGACGCCCGTCGCCCGCTCGGGGTCCGGCAGCGCCGCCTGCTCGGCCGACCGACGCGCCGTGGCCCGCAGCGCCACGACCTCGATCGGCGCGTCGGGCCGCCGGTAGCCGTTGCGCCGCTCGTGCTCGGCGGCGAAGTCGGCCACCGACGCCACCCGCAGCTCGTGGCTCTGCCCGGCGTAGCGGCAGTCGAGCAACGTCTCGACCGTGACGGACGACGGGTCGCCCCCGTCGGCCAGCACCTGCGCCACCGCCTCGTCCGCCAGCGCCGCCACCGCCGCCGCGGCGCCGTCATGGTCGTCGGGGCGTGGCCACGAACGCACCAGGTCCACCTGGCGGGGCGCACCGAGGATCCCCACCGCCGACAGCACGCCGGCGCGCGCCGGGACGACGACGGCCGGCATCCCGAGGGCGTCGGCGACGGCACACGCGTGCAGCGGCCCGGCGCC
>JAGQTE010000497.1 GCA_020439175.1 Acidimicrobiales bacterium
CACTGTTCACGGTCGACCTCGTCTCTGGGTGGGGCGGGCGGGCTACGCCGATTCGGGGCAGTCTCGCGCAGTCAGGATGCGAGGCCGACCACGACGACCGGCTGCTCGTGGTGCACCAGGCGCTCGATCTCGGGGACGCAGCCACCGCAGCCGCCGCCGGCGCCGCAGCGCTGCGTCACCTCGTCGACCGTCGTGGCGCCCTTGCGGACGGCCTTGCGGATCACCCGGTCGGAGACGGCCTCGCAGTGGCAGACGATCATCGCCGTCCCTCCGTGCCCCCAGGACGCTCGGTCCCCAAGACCGCTTTCCGCATGGGGTTAAGGCTACCTAACCTCGAAGGCGATCGCAAGGTGCCCGTCAGTCGTCGGCAACCCTGCCGGAACGCGTCGAGGGCGCCCCCGCAGGGACGCCCTCGATCCGACCGGTGCTGCCAGGCAGCGAGCGATCACTTCGGCTGCATGCGCACGCCGCCGTCGACGCGGATGGTCTCGGCGTTCATGTAGCTGTTGGTGACCAGCTCGGTGGCCAGCGATGCGAACTCGTCGGCGAACCCGAGACGCTTCGGGAACAGGACGTCCTTCTTGAGGTTGTCCTTGAACTGCTCGGAGAAATCGCCTTCGCCGTAGATCGGGGTGTCGATCAGGCCGGGGGCGATGGTGTTGACCCGGATGCCGACGGCCGACAGGTCACGGGCGATCGGCAGGGTCATGCCGACGACGCCACCCTTCGACGCCGAGTACGAGCACTGCCCGATCTGGCCGTCGAAGGCCGCCACCGAGGCGGTGTTGACGATGGCGCCGCGCTCGCCGTGCTCGTCGAGCGGCTCGTTCTGCGACATGGCCGTGGCGGCGATGCGGATGCAGTCGAAGGTGCCGATGAGGTTGATGTTGATCACCCAGCGGAAGACGTCGAGGTCGAACGCCGAGTCGTACGAGCCGTCCTTGCCGATGGTGCGGCCGGCCATGCCGACGCCGGCGCAGTTGACGAGGGCACGCAGCGGCCCCATCTCCTTGGCGGTCTCGACGGCGGCGATGATGTCGTCGGTGTTGGTGACGTCGGCTGCGCAGAAGGCGCCGCCGACCTCGGTGGCGAGGGCCTCGCCCTTGTCGCGCTGGCGGTCGAGGTCCAAGATCGCGACCTTGGCGCCCTTGGCGGCGAGGTGCTTGACCGTTGCCTCACCGAGGCCCGAGGCGCCACCGGTGACGATTGCTGAAGCTCCGCTGATGTCCATGGCGTCGCAGACTATTGACCAACCGGTCAAGTTGCGAATTCCCGCACGTTCTCGTGGGACCGTCGGTCACTTCGGTGCCGTGAACCAGCCGAACAGATCGACGATGACGTGGGTCGACCCGCTGTTGTTGCGGATCGTGATCGTGCGGTCGGGTCCGACCTCGACGATCACGAGGTTGGCCCGGGTCTCGCCGGCGGCGAGGTTGAGCGACGACGTCGCCGGGACGGCACCGCCCGGCCACACCGTCAGGTGGGTCGGGGCCGTGGCGATGCCGGTCACGTTCAACACGACCGTGTGCGCCGACTCGGGTACGCCGCCGCCGAGCGAGGAGAACACGTCGAGCCCGCTGAGGTCGATCGTGCGGGTCTCGCCCGGGGCGAGCGGCTCGACGATCGGGAAGGGGAACAGGTCCTCGCCGCGGCTGTCGTAGAGACGTGTCGGCGGTGTGTCGGCGAAGTGACCGCCGACGCCGCCGCCTGTGTCGTACCACCCGACGACGTCGGCGACGAGGTCGACCTGACCGGTGTGGTTGCCGAGCGACACGGCGCCGGTGGCGCCGACCTTGACCGTGACGAGGTTGGCCGAGGTCTGGCCCGGCACCAGGTTCAGGTTCGACGCCAACGGTTTCGTCGTGCCTGCGGGCCACGCCGTGACGTGGGTCGGCACCGTCGGGAAGACGCCGGTGACGTTGAGCACCACCGCCGACACCCCGTCGGCCGGCACGCCGCCGGCGCCGGTGACCTGGAGGTCGACCTTGCCGTTGGCACCGATGCGGGCCTTGGGCGCGCCGAGCCCGGCGCGGGTGTCGAGGATGCGCGCCGGGGCGAGCGGATGCAGCGCGGCGCCGGCTTCGACCGGAGCGAAGTCCGCGGCCGTCCGGGGGCCGGTCGGCGCGCTGCTCGTCACCCACCGCTCCAGGCCGGCAGCGGCCGCCGGCCGGTCGGCGAGGCGCTCGGCGAACCGGGCGGTGGCGGCGTCGGCGTCGAGCGGCGCCGCCGTCGGGTCCGTCGGAGGGCCGGCGTCATACCAGCCGACGACATCGGCCACGACGTCGACGTACCCGGCGTTGTTGCTCACCATGAACCGGCCCTCGTCGTTGAGCCCCACCGTGACCAGGTTGGGCACCACCGAGCCCGCTGGCAGGTTCACGTTGGACGTGGTCTCGCCGATGATGAACCCCTCGAGCAACCAGCCGTCGGGCAGGTCCTCGCGAGGGATCGAGATGCCCGGCGACAACGACAGGTGGGTCGCCACCGACGGGAAGACGCCCGTGACGTTCAGCACCACGGCGCGCACTCCCGATGCCGGGATGGGACCGGCGCCTGTCGCCGTCATCAGGAACGCGCTCGCCGGCCCGAGCTTGGGCGCCGTGCCTTCTCGACTGTCGAAGAGCCGGAAGGGCTGCACGGCATGGAAGCCGCCCAGCGGCGGGCTCTCGAGCGGGCCCATGTCGACCACGGCCACGCCGTCGTCGTCGCGGTCGGGGGGCCGCGGCGCGCTCTGCACGTTCACGACCGGCGCGCCGTCGGGGCTGGCGCGGTAGATGCCCGGCGAGCCCGCG
>JAGQTE010000498.1 GCA_020439175.1 Acidimicrobiales bacterium
CATGGCGGCGCCGAACACGAGCAAGGTGGCGGCGAAGCGTCCCAGGTCGTCGCGCTCGCCGAAGTACCCGAAGGCGTAGACCGCCACCAGCAGCCCGATGCCCGAGATCAACCAGGTCATCGTCAGCCCCAGCGCCTCGAGGCGCAGGTCGAGGTCGAGCCCGAGCTGCGGCACCCAGCTCACGCCTTCGGCCACGGTGGCGCCGTCGAGCATCGCCGGCGTGTGCACCGCCGCCCACGCCAGCACGGCGACGTTCGGCACCAGTGCCACGAGGAACACGCGCCGTCCGAGCCGTCGGCCCCCGAGGCCAACGACCAGCGCGACCACGACGTACACCGCAAGCAGCGCGCCCATCAGCCGGCCGTCCCGGACGTCGGATGGTGCCCCGCACCGTCGGGGATCACGAGGACAGCCAACCCGATGTCGCTGGCGCGCCGCCCCAGGTCCTCGTCGGTGATGACCAGGTCGTAGCGCTCGGCGAGGGCGATGGCGGCGATGTCGCGCAGATCGGCGCCCGGCACCAGCACGGCGGCGGGATCGCATCCCTCCACGAGGGTGGCCGCCACCTCGGTGTCGATGGCGGCTTCGTCGAGCGTCTCGTTCCACTCGCCGGAGCTGATGGCGCAGTCGACGATCCGCACGATGGCCACACGGCCGAGCAACGGGCCGAGCAGGTCCGTGGCGACCTGGGCCAGCAACCGGGCATCGGTGCGCGCGCCGGCGCCGACCACCACGTCGAGCGGGCCGGGGCCGGCCGTCCCCGCCGACAGCTCGACCGGTCGGCTCCGGGTGCGCATCAGGGCACGCCGATCCGCCAGCATCGGGGCCACCAGCGGGCCGAGGAAGGCGCCCAGCACCAGGAACGGCCACGGCCGGGGACTGCCCCAGAGGTAGACGACGACGGCGGTGACGCCCGCCAGGCTCCACAGCACGAGCAACGGCACGGGATGCCACAACACGCCGAGACCGTCCGCCACGACGACCGACAGGGCCTGGTCACCGGCGTCGACACCCGCCACGAGCGGCGACGCGGCCGGCTCGTCGGCACCGAGCGCGACCGGATGGTCGACAGGCCAGGCGGCGGGCGGGGACGTGGCGATCAGCGGCAATCGGGATCCGGGAGCAGGTCGTCGACAAGGGCGCCCCGCCCTCACCTCGGTCGATCACGCAGTGGCCGCCCGACGCAGGGATGGGGCTGCCGACCAGGCTTCCCGGCACGCCACGCACGAACCTATCGAGTGCCTGGTCGCATTGCCACCTCGGCGTCTCGACGGCATGCCCGCACGGCGCCGGTGCAGGGCGCGGCCACGGCACCGGGTCCACCGAGGTGGCTCGCCCCTACCATCGGCACCCATGGCCGCATCCGACCGCACCGCATCGACCGAGTCGCCCTTCACGCCGCCCAGCCCCGCTGACGCCCTGGCCCGCCTGGGCATGCCGATGGCCGACGCCATGCGGACCCAGCGCGCCGTGCGCCGGCTCCACCTCGAGCCCGTGCCGCACGAGGTCCTGCTGCCCCTGCTCGAGCTGTCACTCAAGGCGCCGACGAGCTCCAACACGCAGGACTGGTGCTACCTCGTCGTCGAGGACCGAGCCCAGAAGGCGGCATTGGCCAAGATCCATCGCCGGCTGTACCGCCTCTACAACCCCATCGTCGAGCGGCAGGTGCGCGGCGACGCTGCCGCCCAACGCCAGATCCGCCCCGGGCAGTGGCAGACGGAGCACTTCGAGGACC
>JAGQTE010000499.1 GCA_020439175.1 Acidimicrobiales bacterium
AACTGCTCGAACAGCGCCTCGTACGAGGACATGGCGTCTTCGGACACCTCGCCGACGGGGATCGGTTCGGTGCCGATGCCGGTCTCGTCGTCGAGGTGCTCGACCCACGGCGGGACGTACCGTTGATCGGTGCTGGAGCTCGGATCGGTACCGGCGGGGAGTACGGCGATGGTGACCACGTCGCCGCCGTCGAGCAGGTCGATCTGATCCCAGGGCTGGCGCAGCACGGTCGGTGGCGAGTCGAGGGCGTCGGACGACCAGCGCAGGACGACGACCTCGGCGGGGCCGCCGGCGCAGGTCTCCCAGGCGAAGCCGTCCTCGATGGCGATCCCGGTCTCGGTCCGGTCGATACCGGCCTGCTCGGCGAAGGCGGCGAGGTCGAGGTCGGTGCGCGCCGTGTCGGCCTCGGGGTGGATGTGGATCAGGCCGTCCCCGTGTGTGTGGATCGTGCGAGCGCCGAGTCGGTCGTCGATCGGCTCCTGGAACTCGTCGCACGTGTAGATCCCGTAGGCGAGGCGCTCGTGCACCGTCCGTCCGGGCACGATGTCGTCTTGGGCCGCGCCGGGAGCGCCGGCGGCGACGAGCACCGAGACGAGGGCGATGGCGAGCCCTGGCACCAGCCACCGAAGGGTCATGTGCCGCCTCATCGCGCCACCTCACCGACCTGGATGCGCAGCTCGACCGCGACGGCGTCGAGCAGGTCACCCTCGAGCGGAGCGCCGAGTTGGTACGTGATGAGCGTGTCATCGGCCCAGACCACGAGGTGCATGGGTCCGTCGGCTCCCTCGGGCGTGTAGGCGAAGCCCTGCTCGTGCGAGGGCACGACGACGTTCGGACCGGCGGCGGATCGTATGTGGTCGGCCGCCGCCTGCGCCGCCGCGGCCGAATCGAACCGGAGTGCGACGAAGTCCAGGTCGGGCACGATCAGCCCCGTGCCCGTCCCGCGTGCGCTCTCGGTCGCGCCGGCTCCGACGCCCGTGCCTTCGAGCCCGAGCTCGGTCTCGATCTCCGTCGGTACGAGGTCCTCACCCTCGATCGACGCCCTGAGCAGCTCGCTGCCGACGAGCGCGTTGACGAGGGACGGACGTGCCGGCGTGGTCGTTGTCGTCGTGGCGCCGGGCGTCGGGCGCGACCAGCCCGGCGGGGTCAAGGCGTCGGCCATCGTCGCCGGATCGGCGTCGGCGGGCAGGAGGGCGATCGTCATGCCCTGCCCGTCCTGGTAGAAGCGGGCATCGGCCGGCGCCGTCGCGACGAACGGTGCCGTCGCTGCGTCCCACGGACCGGGGTCGAACAGGACCACGGACGTGGTGGCGGGTGCGCCACCGCAGTCGTCCACGGTGGTGCCGTCGGGGAGCGTCAGCCCGCCGGGTCGGACCTCGAGCCCGATCGAGTCGGTGAACACGGCCAGGGTCGCCCGCTCGCCGGTGGCGAGCTCGTCTCGCGGCGCGATGAGCAGCTCGCCGTTGCCGAGGGTGCTGATCCCGGCGTCGTTGCTGGTCTGCTCGGGGAACGGTTCGATGAAGCGGTCACAGACCCACACCCCAAAGGTGGCGGTCCAAGAGGTACCGACGACGGGCTCGGCATCCCACGCGTGCAGGTTCGGCCGCTGTTCGTCCGGGCGCCCCAGGTCCGTTGGGTCGAACGCGGTCGACGTGGGCGCGGGCAGCGGGATCGACCTCTGTGGACCGGCGCCCATCGAGGTCAGCCCGGCGAAGACCACCGTCGCCGCCATCCACAGGACGAGCAACGCCGCCACCGCACCGGCGACGATCCACCCATCGCTCGACCGACTCGCCGCGGGACGGGCCCACGGTCCGCCGTCGCCTGGGTTCGGTCCGCCCACCACGGAGTGCAGCTTGGCACGGCCGCGGCGCCGAGATCTGGCGGACGTCAGCGGCGGTAGCCGCGGAAGCGGCGCAGGCGCAGGCTGTTCGTCACGACGAAGACCGAGCTGAAGCCCATGGCCGCCGAGGCGATCATCGGGTTCAGGACGCCGGCGGCCGCCAGCGGGATGGCCGCCACGTTGTAGGCGAAGGCCCAGAACAGGTTGCCCTTGATGGTGGCCAACGTCCGGCGGGAGAGGGCGATGGCATCGGCAGTGGCGCGCAGGTCGCCGCTGACGATCGTGAGGTCGCTGGCCTCGATCGCCACGTCCGTGCCCGTACCGATGGCGATGCCGAGGTCGGCCTGGGCCAGCGCCGGGGCGTCGTTGATGCCGTCGCCGACCATGGCGACGTGGTG
>JAGQTE010000500.1 GCA_020439175.1 Acidimicrobiales bacterium
GCCATCGGCGACCAGGCACGACGGTGGCGCTTCGCCGACACCGACAGCGAGGCGCACCGGGCGCTGGCGGCCGAGCTCGCCGCCGCGGCGCGGGCCGCAGACGGCGACGCCACGGCGTGCGCCGTGCGCGCCGTGGCGGTCGTGCTCAGGAGCCGGGCGTGAAGGCGAGGCCGTCGAAGTCGCCCGAGGTGCGCCACTGCTCGATGAACTGGAAGAACGCCACCGGGCCCTGGGGGTAACCGCTGGCGTTGAGCCGTTCCTTCGGCCCGATCGGCCCGCCCTCGTTGTTGTAGTAGCCGGGCGTGCAGTCGGCGCTGCCCAGGAATGCCATCGACGAGCCTTCGAGCAGCGCGATCCAGGCGTCCTCGGCCTCGGCGGTCACCTCGACCCGTTCGGCGCCGGTCTCCTCGGCGTGCGCCACCACGGCGGCGATCGTCGAGCCGGCCTCGACGAGGTTCGACGTGATGTTGGAGATGAGGTTGGCACCCTGGTTCATGCCGATGATGAACAGGTTCGGGAAGCCGTGCACGTGCAGGCCGTGCATCGTGCGCATGCCGTCGGCCCAGCGGTCCGACAGCGCCTGCCCGTCGACGCCGTAGGTCTCATAGCCCGAGCGGCGCGAGTACTCGGTGCCGACCTCGAAGCCCGACGCGAACACCAGGCAGTCGAGCTCGTAGTGCTGGTCGCCGACCCACACGCCGGTGGCGTCGATGCGGTCGACCCCCTGACCGTCGGTGTCGATCAGATGGCAGGTCTCGACGTTGTAGGCGTCGAGGTACTCGTCGTGGAAGCACGGCCGCTTGCACAGCTGGCGGTACCACGGCTTGAGCGCCTCGGCGGTGGCCGGGTCGTCGACGACGGCGTCGACCCGGGCGCGGATCTCGGTCATCTTCTCGTCGTCGCTGTCGCTGAAGGCCCGGGCGATCAGGTCCGGGCCGACCTCGGCGCCGGGCTTGGACATCTCGGCGATCACCCGGTCGCGGATGCGCTGGGCGATGTCGGTCCAGCCGTCCTTGACCAGGTCCTCGTCGGCGAAGCCACCCGTCTGCAGCGTGGCGAAGTTGAACAGCCACTCGCGCTGCCAGCCCGGTCCGAGCGTGGCGAACCACTCCGGATCGATCTCGTGGTTGTTGCGCACGTCGATCGACGACGGCGTGCGCTGGAACACGAACAGCTCGGCGGCGTCGCGCGCCAGCTGGGGGATGCACTGCACGGCGGTGGCGCCGGTGCCGATGATGCCGACGCGCTTGTCGGCCAGCTTGTCCATCGGCGCCCCGTCGGGTGAGCCGCCGGTGTAGTCGTAGTCCCAGCGGCTGGTGTGGAAGGCATGCCCCTCGAACGACTCGATGCCCTCGATGCCGGGCAGCTTCGGCCGGTGCAGCGGACCGGTGCCCATCGCCACGTACTTGGCACGGATCTCGTCGCCGCGATCGGTGCGCACGATCCAGCGCGACGCGTCCTCGTCCCAGGTGAGCGACTCGACCGCCGTCGAGAACAGGGCGTTGTCGTAGAGCCCGAACGTGCGGGCGATGCGCTGGGCGTGACCGAAGATCTCCGGGGCGAAGACGTACTTCTTGGACGGCATGTGGCCCGTCTCTTCGAGCAGCGGCAGGTAGATCATCGCCGCCGTGTCGCACATGGCGCCCGGGTAGCGGTTCCAATACCAGGCGCCCCCGACGTCACCACCGCCTTCGATGATGCGCACGTCGTCGATGCCGGCCTGCTTGAGCCGGGCGCCCGTGCACAACCCGGCGAACCCCCCGCCGATGAGCACCACCGTCACCTCGTCGTGGAGCGGCTCCCGCTCGACGCGCTCGACGTAGGGGTCGTCGAGGAAGTGGGCGAACTTGCCCTTGGGCTCGATGTACTGCTGGTTGCCATCGGGCCGGATGCGCTTGTCGCGCTCGGCGGCGTACTTGGCCCGCAGGGCGTCGTGGTCGATCGCGGGGGCGTCGATGGTGGTCATGGTGCTGGTGCTCCTTGCGGGTCCAGGGACGGCGCCGTGCTCCGAGGCAACCGGCGTTTGACGTAGTCGATGACGGCGAGGTGCTCGTCGCGCAGCGACGAGGCGTCGTGGCGGTCGATGAGCCAGCGGCTCCACACGGCCCGCCGGCCGGCGACGAGGGCGCCGGCGACGACCATGGCGTGCAGGTCGAGGTCGTCGGCGCCCCAGTCGCGCACGAACGCCGCCGCCAGCAGGTCGCGCAGCTGGCGCTCGATGTCGCTGGCGAGAGCGACGAGCGCGGGGTCGCGGTCGGTCCAGTCGAAGAACGCGCGCAGGTTGGCGATGTGGCTGGCCGTCGTCGGCATCGACTGCTCGACGACCTCGGCCGACTCCAGGCTGACGAACTCGCGCCAGATCAGCAGGGCCGGCAGGTGCCGGTCCGGGTGCTCGAGGAAGGCGCGCAGCTCCTCGACCGGGTCGGCCATCGGCGCCAGGGCGAGATGCGCCTTCGACGGGAAGTAGCGCAGCAGGGTCTGCGGGGTGACCTCGACCTGGCGACAGATGTCGTCGAGGGTGGTCTCGGTGTAGCCACGCTCGACGAAGAGGCGCTGCGACACCTCGATGAGCGCGGCCCGGGTCCTGGCCTTCTTGCGCTCGCGCAGCGACGGCTGCGTGTCGGTCGGTGGCACCGGCGTTCCCCCTTCGCCGGCACCACCTTCCGTCACCCGTTCGAAAATGTCAACGGTTCACATTTGTGGCGGCGGTCACGCTGCGATCACGCCGTCTCGACGCCCTCGGCCTCGCTCTCGCCGGTCTGCAGCTCGTCGCCGCCCGTGGCCAGCTTCCACACCACGGCACCGATGACGCCGCCGACGAGGGGCGCCACGATGAACAGCCACAGCTGGGTCAACGCCGTGCCGCCCTCGAACAGGGCCGGGCCGAGCGAGCGGGCGGGGTTGACGCTGGTGTTGGTGATCGGGATGGAGATGAGGTGGATCAGCGTCAGCATCAGGCCGATGGCCAGGGCCGCCTGCCCCTTGGACGCCGCCTTGGTGGTGACCCCGAGGATGACGAGGACGAACAGCGCCGTGAGCAGCACCTCCGCGATGGCCGCCGCCGGCAAGTCGTAGAAGATGCGACCGTTCTCCTGGCCGTAGGCGTTCGAGGCGAAGGCGCCCTGGGTGACGGTGAACCCGCCGGGGCGACCGGCCTGGATCGCCCACAGGGCGCCGACGGCAGCGATGGCGCCGACGCACTGGACGGCGATGTAGAGCGGGACCTCGCTCCACTCGAAGCGCTTGGCCGTGGCCAGGCCGACCGTGACCGCCGGGTTGAAGTGGCCGCCCGACACGTGGCCGAGGGCGTAGGCGCCGCACAGCACGGTCAGGCCGAAGGCCAAGCTGACCCCGAGGTAGCCGATGCCGCTGTTGACGACGCCCGCGGCATCGAGGGTGACGCCGCCGACGCCCACCTCGTTGCGGGCGGTGCCCAGGGCCTTGGCGGCGAAGATCGCCGAGCCGCAGCCGCCGAGCACCAGGAGAAACGTGCCGATGAGCTCGGCACCGAGCCGTTGTGGTCTGTGCATGGGACGCTCCGTTCGCTCTGGTTCGTCCCCCCATCGTGGCGGCTGCAGCCCCGAGAGCACGTGACCCTGTGCGACAGCGCGAGACTGCGCCGCCGTGAGCACGCCACGCGACCAGCTCGACGGCCACCGGGCGGTGTGGGCCGAGGTCAACGCCCAGTTCACCGACGCCGCCGCCGAGGGCATGTGGCGGCGTCCCGCCATCACCTGGGGGCTCTTCGCCCACCCGGAGGCGTCCCTGGCCGCGCTGGGCGACGTCGCCGGCCGCGAGGTGCTCGAGCTGGGCTGTGGCACCGCCTACCTGTCGGGGTGGTTGGCCCGCGCCGGGGCCCGGGTCGTGGCGCTGGACCTCAGCCCCGCGCAGCTCGCCACCGCCCGACGCTGCCAGCGCACGATCGGTCCGGCCTTCGGGCTCGTCGAGGCCGACGGCGCCGTGCTGCCCGTGCGTGACGCTGCCGTCGACATCGTCGTCAGCGAGTACGGCGTGGCGCCGTGGTGCGACCCGGACCGGTGGCTGGCCGAGGCTGCCCGGGTGCTGCGCCCGGACGGTCGGCTCGTGTTCCTGACCAGCTCGGTGCTCGCCGCCATGTGCGTGCCGGCCGAAGGCGGCGTGGCGGGCGACCGGCTGCTGCGCGGCCCGGCCGACCTGCGCCCGGTGGCGTGGCCCGGCGGCGGGGTCGAGCACCACCCGTCGCACGGCGAGTGGATCGCCCTGCTGGGCGCCCACGGGTTCACCGTCGAGGCGCTCCACGAGCTCACCCCACCGGCCGGCGAGGACGACCACGCCTACTACGAGATCGTCTCGGCGGCGTGGGCCGCCCGCTGGCCGGCCGAGGACCTCTGGGTGGCCCGCCGTCAGGCGAAGTAGCCGCTGACGTCGACGATCACGTAGACGTTGCCCGAGTTGTTGAAGACCCGCGTCCGGCCGGTGGTGCCCGTCGTCGCCGTCGTCCCGTTGGCGATCGTGCGACCGGCCGGCCAGTTCAGGGTCGACACCGGCGGGTCCGGCTGCGCTTGGCCGGTCGGCCACAGCGACAGGTGGCTGCCGGCGGTGGCGCCGGTGACCGTCACGTTGGTGACCACGGCGGTGGCCGTCGCCGGCACCCCGCTCCCAGCCACGCCGGCGATGGTCACGTCGCGCGTGGTCCCGGCGTTCCAGGGCGTGGTGAACGGACCGACCGTGAACGGCGCCGGGCGGGCGTCGAGCACCCGCGACGGGTCGACGGCGTAGAACTGCTTGCCCGTGCCGGGCCTGAAGTAGCCGACCACGTCGACGATCACGTGCACCGTGCCGCTGGCGTTGAAGAGCCGGATCTGGCCCGCCGTGCCCACCTTGGCGGTGACGCCGTTGGGGATCGTCTGGCCCGGAGTCCAGTTGATGCTCGACACCAGCGGGCTCGGCGTCGCCTGCCCCGTCGGCCACACCGACAGGAACGACGCCGCCGTGGGGCCGGTGATCGTCACGTTGAGCACCACGCCGTCGGCGTCGGCCGGCACCCCGGTCGTGCCGCCGGCCACCGTGATGTCGCGGGTGGTCCCCGCCGGCCACGGCGTCCCGTACGGGCCGACCTGGCTGGACGGCCGCGTGTCCAGGACCCGCTTGGGCACCAGGGCGGTGTAGCCGTCGCCGTCGGCGGGGCCGTACCAGCCGACGACGTCCACGATCACGTGGACCGCCCCCGAGGCGTTGAACACGTTGATGGCGCCGCCGGTGCCGACCTTGACGGTGGCGTTGTTGGCGATGGTGTCGCCCGCCACCCAGTTGATGCTCGACACGAGCGGGCTGGGCATCGACGTGCCCGACGGCCACACCGACAGGAACGAGTCGGCCGTGGCGCCCGTGACCGGGAGGTTCACCACCACCGCCACGGCATCGGCCGGGACGCCGCTGCCCGCGACACCGGCGACCTGCACCGAGCGCGTGGTGCCCGCCGCCCAGGGCGAGGCGTACGGGCCGACCTTGGACGCCGGGCGGGAGTCCTGCACCCGGACCGGGTTCACGGGGTGGTAGTCGCTGCCCACCGGGGGCGGGCCGGAGGGCACCACGGCGTTCGACGCCGCCGAGGCGGGACCCTGCCCGCCGGCGTTGCGCGCCTTGACGGTGAAGGTGTAGCTGGTGCCGTTGACCAGGCCGGTGACCGTGCAGCTCGTCGCCGTCGCCGTGCAGGTCTTGGACCCCGGACTCGACGTCACTGTGTAGTCGAGGATCGGCCCGCCGCCGGGGTTCCCCGGCGCTGTCCACGAGACGGTCGCCTGGGTGTTGCCGGCCACGGCGGACACCGCCGTCGGCGCGCCGGGTGGGCTGAAGGGCGGGTCGCCCCGGTACTGCGCCGTGATCGGAGCGGTCTCGTTGATGGTGCGGGCGTTGTCGGCGTTGACGGTGCCGGTGGCCCAACCGTTGTAGAGCACGGTCGGGCTCGAGAAGTGCGCCACGCGCGGGCAGCAGAAGCTGGTCGAGTCGTAGGCCATGATCGTGCGGAACCCGTGCGCCGTGTTCCGGAAGCCGTTCGAGTAGGCGAAGATGCCGGCGCCGTCGCCGTTGCCGTGGCCGCCGCCCATGTTGTGGCCGATCTCGTGGACCATGCTGAGGTTGGCCCGGGCGCACGACGCGCCGGTCACCCCGAAGGCGTAGGGCGCGTGGCTGACGGTGGTGCCGAGCACGTACGCCTGCCCGCACGACGTGGTGAGGTCGGTGATGAGGTGGACCACGTCCGCATAGGTCTCGTTGCGCCGCGTGTGGACGGCGTCGAGGGAGCCGTCGGCCGGATCCGTCACCCGGTCGAGGTCGGTCCCGGAGCTGCCCGACGACGTGTACGCCACGGGCTCGATGCCGACCGACTCGACGACCTGGTCGATGCCCGAACGGGCGTAGGCGGCGTTCATCTCGTTGATGGTGGCGCTGATCTCGGCGATGGCGTTGGCGTTGCCACCCCAGTAGGCGGCAGCGTCGGTGGCGAACACCGTCAGCAGACGCACGACGGGTGTCGCCGACGGGCTGGAAGCCGCCGGTCCCGCCGAGCCGTCGCCGAGGCCCTCCGCAGCCGGCGGCGGCATGCGCGGCGGGTCCTCGGGTGGGAAGGCCCGTTGCTCGACGGTCACGAGGTGGGTGCTGCCCGTGCCGGTCGGCGCCACGTCATAGCGGGTACCGGCGACCGTGACGTCGCCGAAGACCTGGTCGCCGGCGAAGGTGAAGGTGGCGTACCCGTCGGGGGTGGTGCCGGACCAGGTGGTGGTGTCGCCGGCTCCCGGAACCGGCGCGCCGTCGCCGTGCACCGTCACGGCCACACCGTCGGTCAGCTCCAGGGTGAAGCGACCGGCCGCTGCCGCGTCGGCCACCGCCTCGGCGTCCAGTCGGGCGTAGCGGACGCTCGGCGCGGCGGCGGCCTTGGCAGCCACCGCTGGGGACAGCGACGACCGGCTCGGTGCCGCAGCCGCTTCGGCGCCGACCCGGTCGAGGGCCGTCGATGGCGTCGCGAGGTCCGCAGCGACGGACGGCGCCGGCGCCGCGGCCGCTGCCGCCGGGATCGCCACGGCGGTGCTCAGCAGGGTCCCGGCGCACAGCGCCACCCCGAGGGCTCCTGCGACGGTCCGCCGACGTCCGCTGCTGGCGGGGCCGGTCGCCCCGCCTGGCTCCTGGTCACCCGCCACCCGCTGCCTCCCGCTCGCATCCGATGTCGACCGCCGGGACGCCAACACGCCGACGCCCGATCGGGCAAACGGTAGCGGTCGGCGCGGCGTCCGCCTCGGCGTGCCGGAGGATCGTCGGCCGGGTCAGGGGGTGAGCAGCTCCGGCTGGGCCTCGTCCAGCATCGCCTGGCGATCCTCGGCGAGCAGGGCACCGGTGGCGATGGCGGCGTCGGTCGCCTCGGTGAAGGCGGCCGTGTAGGCGTCCGGGGAGGCGTAGAGCTCGGCCAGGCGCTCGGCCGGGATGGGGTTCGTCGTGCCGGTGAGCAGGCAGATGATGTCGGGCGCCGGGCCGGGGTCGCCCGACAGCACCTGCACGGGCACGTCGACCACCGGATAGCGGATGCCGCCCAGGGCAATGCCGTCGGCGTCGCGGGCGATGGCCGGCGAGTCGCCGGACTCGTCGATCTCGAGCTGGGGCATCGTGGGCGGCGCCTCGCCGGTGCGGACCCAGGTGTCGAGGTGACGCAACGCCGAGCGCACGGCGAACCCGTGGGGACCGTCGTTGATGGGAGCACCGCAGTCGAGCGAGTCGGCGACCGGACCGATCAGGCCCCGGTCGGCGTGCGCCGTGCCGGCGACCTCCCACGTGCGCAAGAGATCGGTGTCGGGCTGGCGGGCCGGGAGGAAGCCGATGACCGACACCAGGTCGGTCTCGGTCTCGAGCTGCAGCACCGGCACGGCGATGTCGCCGCGGATCGTGGTGGGGCCGCCGGTGATGGCGTCGACGATCGAGATGGCTGCGCCGGGGGTGCCGAGCGGCAGACCTGGTCCGCCGCGACTGTGGATGAGGTAGCCGTCGAAGGCCTGGGTCTCGGGCGCGATGGCGTTGACGTAGGTGGTCAGGGCGAAGCCGGACTGCGACTCCCCCGCCGCCAGGATCTGGTCGACCTCTGCGCCGCCGAGCAGGTCGGCGCCACCCTCGCCCCGTACGGCGCGCGCCACCTGGGTGAAGATGTCGTAGCTGTAGCCGTCGCCCGGATGCGACAGGGTGCCGTACCGGGCCGGGTCCAAGGCCTTGAGGCCCTGGCCGGACAGGCCTTCGCCGATGGGGACGGTCACGGCGACCTCGCCGCCCTCGACCCCGATCTTCTGCGCCGACACCCCGACCCAGGCGTACCCGTTGCGCAGCAGCTCATCGGCGGCGTAGGAGAAGTCCGGGTTGGCGTCGAGGCCACCGCTGACGTTGAGCCACTCCAGGACGACGGTGCCGTTGAAGTCGTCGGGGTTCTCCGGACGACGCACCACGATGCGGGTGCGGTAGTCGTCGGTCTCGCCCTCGGTGACGTCGATGGCGCCGTCGTCGGCCGGCTCGCCGTCGGCGACGTAGGTGGTGGCCGTACCCGCCGCCACGTACTCGTGCTCGACGTAGCCGTTGCCGGCGAGGTCGACCCCGGTGATCTGGCCGAGGAAGACGCCGTTGCCGCCCGTGAGCTCCTCCGAGACGTCTGCCGCAGGTCCGGCGGGTCGCTCCACGGTGGCGCGAGCGGTCGTGCCGGGCGTGGTGCCGCTCGCCACCGCACCGCTCGTCCCGGGCGCTGCCGCCGGTTCCGTGTTGGAGCTGCAGCCGGCGGCCAGCGTCAACGCGATGACGGCCGCGGCGGCGGCGCGAGAGGTGATCGACCGAGTCATGGCGCATGAGTCTGGCAGCTGCTCGGAGGAACTACCGTGCAGCCGGGCTGAAGAACCGTGGGAGGGGTCGATGCTCGAAGGGCACGAAGATCGGCGGAGCTTTCTGCGCAAGGTGGGCATCGGCACGGCGGTGGCATGGACGGCACCGGTCGTGCTGTCCAGTGCGGCGCAGGCGCAGGGTTCACCAGCGCCGCTGTGGATGGCGGTCGGCGGTGACGGCACCGGGCGCAACTTCACGTCCATCGATGACGGCGCCACCTGGGTCGCCGGCGGACCGGCGGTGCCCGGCGGCGGGGAGATGCACGCCGTCGCCTATTCGCCACTCGGCGATCGCTGGATCTCCGTCGGTCGCGACCTGGTCTCCGGCGCCACAGCGATCTTCACCTCCGACGACGACGGCGCCAGTTGGTCGACGTTCAACCCGACACCGACCGGCCGTCTCCTGGGCATCGCCACCGATGGCGCCGGCACCTGGGTGGCGGTCGGACAGACCGTCACCACGTATCCGGGCAACCACCTCATCGTGCGCTCGACCGACAACGGCAACTCGTGGGTCGTCGACGCCGCGGTGCCGGTGCTCAACCAGCTCCACGGCATCGCCACCGACCGCAACGGCCGCTGGGTCGCCGTCGGGCAGAACAACGCCGTGCGCGGCGTGGTGCTCGTCTCGACCGACAACGGCGCCACCTGGGACCCGCCCGTGGTGCTCGACAACACCGACGACGCCCTGGTGATCGGCATCGCCACCGATGGCGGCGGCCGCTGGATCGCCGGCGGGAGCTTCACCAACCACAGCCCGGAGATCGCGGCGCTGTGGGAAGCGACGGGCAACAACCTGTCGAACCCGTCGGACTGGACGCCCAACACCTCGATCGGCAACGGGTTCGTCTACGGCGTGGCCTCGGACCGGGCGGGCACCTTCGTCGCCGTCGGCTACCACTCGTCGCCGACGCCGGTGCCGTTCAGCCTGACGATCGGCGCCGGCATCGCCGTCGGCTCGTTCCCCCCGGCGGCCGTCTACCAGCTCCACGAGGTGGCCACCGACCGTTCGGGCACGTGGATCACCGTCGGCTTCGACGGCCCCGGCGGACCGATGCGGACCTACACCTCGTTCGACGACGGCCTCAACTGGACGATCACCTCGTCGCCGAGCCCGGACGGCGTCCTGCTCGGGGTGGCGCCGAAGGTCCTCGAGTAGGCGTCGCGGCGGCCGCCGAGGCGGCTCAGCCGTGGTCGCGGGTCATGGCGTCGATGGCGACCGTGACCGCCAGCAGCAGCGGCACGTTCTGGTCGCCGTAGACCTCGACGCCGTAGGTGTCGCGCAGGCGGAACCAGCGCTTGGACACCTCGGCCACCTTGCCGTCGGGGCCTTCGATCTCGTACTCGTGGTCGACGACGTTGCCGTGGGCCTTGAGGTCGGGGGCGCCGTCGACCTCGACGTTGAAGTGGTCCCGCAGCCCGATCATCCGCTTGGTGACGGTCGCCTCCAGGCCCGTCAGCTCGATGTGCATCTTGTCGCGCACCGACAGCTTGCGCTCACGGATCTGGGCCACGACCGCGCCCGAGGTGTCCTTGAGCTCGAAGGTGTCGCGCACCCGCAGCGCCTTGCCGTCGACCAGGTAGACCCGCTGCCCCTGATCGTCCTCGATCCAGCTGTCGTCGCCGACCGACAGCAGCCGCTGCTGCATCTGGAAGCGTCGGCTCGGGGTGTCGTCGTGGTGGCGCAGGAGACCCATGACGACCACCCTGCCCGACGAGGCCGGGGGCGTCATCACCCGGAACGGATGAGTCCGATCCGGCGGGCCTCGGCCACCGCCTCGCCGCGCGAGGACACCCCGAGCTTGCGGTAGATCGCCACCGAGTGCGTCTTGACCGTGTTGCGGCTGACGCACAGCTCGTCGGCGATCTGCTGGAGCGACAGGTGGGTCGGCAGCAGGGGCAGCAGCCGCTGCTCCGCTGCGGTCAACGGCGGACGGTCCCCGCTCGCCGCCGCATCGGCGAGCGTCCGGCGCAGCTCGGCGATCTGGTCCCGGAACTGGACCGAGGCGGGCTCGGCCGCCTGCGCCGCCTCAGCGAGCGCCAGGTGGCGGCGGGCGGCAGCCCACTCGCCCAGCAGCGCCCATCCCCGGGCCACGACCGTGTCGCCGATCAGCGCGAACCGGCCGACGGCGACCCCGGCGCGCTCCAGCAGCACGCTGGCGGCGTCGAGATGTGCACGGCCCTCGTCGCGACGGCCGTCGACCACCGCCACCAGACCCGCCGCAGCGCGCGGGTTCGCCGACAGCACCAGGGCGTCGAGGTGGGCGTCGCGCACGATGCGCGCCGCCGCCAGGCCGCTGGCGCGCGCCCGGTCGAGGTCGCCCTGATCGAGGTGCAGCAGGGCCAGATGCCCGTGGGCCGCAGCTGCGAACGCCGGGACGGCCTCGAGCAGATCGACGGCGCCGGCCAGGTCGTCGATGGCCGCGTCCACGTCGCCCAGGTGCAGGCGCGCCGCCCCTCGGTTGACCACGGCGAGGGCCCAGGGCAGGGTTCCCTCGGTCAGACCGTCGACGGCCACCTCGGTGTCGCGCAGCGCCCGGTCGAGGCCGCCGGCACCCCGGACGGCGCGCACCAGCGCCACGGCCGGTGCGTCGACGGCGTCGGGATCGATCATCGTCACGCGGGCCATGGCACCGGCGAAGGCATCGGGAGCGAAGGTGCCCACGGCTGCCCACGCCGAGGCCAGGGCGGCGTCGACCTGACGTTCGGCCGCCCAGGGTCCGAGCTGATCGAGCCAGCGTTCGATCAGCTCCGCACGGCCGTGCAGCGCCGCCGAAGGCGCCTCGGCCAGGATGCGCGCCGCGGCAGCGGTCTCGTCACCGGCAGCGATCAGGTGCGCGATGGCGCCATCGGCGTCGCCCGCGGCGTCCAACAGCGCCGCGGCACGGCGATGCAACGCCGAGACGACGACCGGCCCGCGCAGCGCCAGGCGGTCGCGCAGCAGCTCGGCGAAGAGGTGGTGGTAGCGATATCGGCGACGCTCGTCGTCGAGCGGGACGAGGAGCAGGTTGCCCGAGTCCTCCAGGGCGCGGAGCTGCTGCGCCGAGTCGTGGCGATCCAACAGGGCGTCGAGCACCGCGGCGTCGAGGGTCTCGAGCACTGAGGAGCGCTCGAGGAAGTCCACGACGTCGTCGTCGAGCACGGCGAGCACCTCGTCGACCAGATAGCCGGCGACCAACCGATCGCGCCCCGAGAGCAGGGCGTCGCCACCACGTTCGGCCAGCCGCAGTCCGGCGAGGTGCAGCCCCGCCGGCCAACCCTCGGTCCGTTCGACGAGCGCGTCCACGACCTGGTCGTCGAGCACGATCGTCGCCGTGGCAGCGAGCAGCCGCCGCGCCTCGTCGCGATCCATCATCAGCTCGTCCGGACCGATCTCGACGACCTGCCCGGCCAGGCGTCGCCTCGGGACCCCGACCTGGCGGACGGTGCGCCCCGCGAGCACGACGGTGACCGTCGGGCCGACATCATCCAGCAAGGCCTCGACACAGGCCTGCGCCGTCGCCTGGCGCAGGACGTGGAGGTCGTCGACGACCACCACGACCGGTGGCGCGGCGCGCAGCACCGAGCCCAGGGCGGGCACCATCTCGTCGAGGGGGGAACGACCGGCCCCTTGCACGACCTCGTCCACGTCGGATGGCACGGCGAGCTGGGAGCCGAGCTCGTCCGCCAGGTGGCGCAACAGGTGCACCGGATCGTCATCGGCGCGCCGCAGCGACACCCAGACGAACGGCCGGTCGTCGGCGGCGGCCCACAGCTCCAGGGTCGTGGTCTTGCCGTAGCCCGCCGGCGCCGCCACGACGACCAGTCCCCCGTCGATGCCGCACAGCCGCGTGATCAGCGACGCCCGTTCGATGACGCCGGTGCGCGTGGTCCCGCCCTCCGGCACCACACCGCTGGTCACCGCCATGGCGCAGACACTACAAGGACACTGCACGAACCGGACCAGTGCTGGGCCGATGTTCACCCAGAGCGGGTGACGACCGGCTCCGACCGCTGCGCGATCGTGTCCGGATGGCCAGCTTCTCCGGCAAGATCTCGCTCGACGTCCGCGACAGCGAGCCCGACTGGGCTCCGTTCCTGGCGCCCAAGGCTGCCGACGGCGCGCCGAACGTGCTGATGATCGTCTGGGACGACCTGGGCTTCGCCACGATGGACACCTTCGGCGGCCCGGTCCAGTGCCCGAACATGGCGCGCATCGCCGACCGGGGGGTCACCTTCGCCAACTTCCACACGACGGCGCTGTGCTCCCCCACCCGTGCATCGCTGCTGACCGGCCGGAACGCCACGACCAACGGCATGGCGACGATCGCCGAGTTCGCCTCGGGCTTCCCGGGCATCTCGACCCGGATCCCGTTCGAGTCCGGGTTCATCTCCGAGGTGCTCCACGAGCACGGCTACAACACCTACTGCGTCGGCAAGTGGCACCTGACGCCGGGCGAGGAGTGCAACCTCGCCGCCTACAAGGGTCGCTGGCCGCTGGGGCGGGGCTTCGAGCGCTTCTACGGCTGGCTGGGCGGCGAGACCAACTGCTTCTACCCGGACCTGGTCCACGACAACCACCAGATCGAGCCGCCGGCGCGCCCCGAGGACGGCTATCACCTCGCCGACGACCTGGCGGACACCGCCATCTCGTTCATCCGCGACGCCAAGGTGATCGACCCGGACAAGCCGTTCTTCATGTACCTCGCGCCTCAGGCCGGGCACGCGCCGCACCTGGTGCCGCTGGAGTGGGCCGACCGCTACCGCGGGGTGTTCGACGAGGGGTACGAGGCGATCCGCGACGGCATCCTGGCCCGCCAGATCGAGCTCGGCCTGCTGCCCGAGGGCACGGCGTTGTCGGCGATCAACCCGCACGGCGAGCCCGAGCGCACCGGCCCGGACGGACAGCCGTGGCCGCAGCTCGACACCGTGCGGCCGTGGGACACGCTGACCGACGACGAACGGCGGCTGTTCACCCGCATGGCGGAGGTGTTCGCCGGCTACATCTCGTACCACGACGACCGCATCGGACGGGTGCTCGACCACCTGGAGGCGTCGGGTCAGCTCGACAACACGATCATCGTCGTGGTGTCCGACAACGGCGCCAGCGGTGAGGGCGGGCCCAACGGCAGCTTCAACGAGTGGCGCTTCTTCAACGGCGTGGCCGACACCACCGCCGACACGCTCCCGCACCTCGACGAGCTGGGCACGGCGGCGTCGAACAACCACTACAACACCGGCTGGGCCTGGGCGCTCGACACGCCGTTCCCCTACTGGAAGCGCTGGGCCGGCGCCGAGGGCGGCGTCGCCGACATGTGCATCGTGTCGTGGCCGGCGCAGATCGCGGCCGACCGGACGCCGCGCCAGCAGTACGTGCACGCCGTCGACGTCGTCCCCACCATCTACGAGCTGCTCGGCATCGAGCCGCCGGAGGTGCTCAAGGGATACCAGCAGCACCCGATCGAGGGCGAGAGCTTCGCCGCCGCCCTCACCGACGCCTCGGCGCCCGGCAAGCAGACGCAGTTCTACGCCATGCTCGGCCAGCGGGCGCTGTACCACGACGGCTGGCTGGCCACGACCGTGCACCCGCCGTTGTCGGGGTGGGGCAACTTCGAACGCGACGAGTGGGAGCTGTTCCACCTCGAGGTCGACCGATCGCAGACCACGAACCTGGCGGCCACCGAGCCGGATCGGCTCGAGATGCTCAAGGGCCTGTGGTTCTACTACGCCGGGCGCTACAACGGCCTGCCCCTCGACGACCGCTCGGCCATCGAGCAGGTGCTGGCGGAGCGGCCGCACGGCAGCCCCGACCGCGACCGGTACGTCTTCTACCCGAACTGCGCCGACGTCCCCGAGTCGGCCGGGCCGTCCATCCAGGGCCGCTCGTACACCATCGCCGCCGGCGTCGAGGTCGACGGCAGTCCCGAGGGCGTCCTGTGGGCGGCGGGCGGCGTCCCGGGCGGGCACAGCCTGTACGTGCTCGACGGCGTGTTGCGCTACACGTTCAACTGGATTGGCACGACCCTGCAGGACGTGGTGGCGACCGTGCCCCTGAGCAGCGGCGCGCACGTGTGCGCGGCGGAGTTCGTGGCGGAGGGCCCGAGCGCCGATCCGGCGACGCCGGGGACGGCAGGAACCCTGACGCTCTACGTCGACGGCGAGGCCGTCGGGTCGGCGCCGATCGTGACCCAACCCGGGTACTTCTGCCTCACCGGCGACGGGATCTGCGTGGGGCGTGACAGCGCCTCTGCGGTGACCCCGGCGTACCAGGCACCGTTCCCCTTCACCGGCGGGACGATCGACAAGGTGGTCGTGGACGTCTCCGGGGAGCGCTACCTCGACCACGAGGCCCAGGTGCGCGCCTGGTTCGCCATCGACTGACGACGCGCCGCGGCGCTCAGCCGCTGCGGCCGACGGCGGTGGCGAGCAGCGCCGTGACCGTGCCGAGGATGCCGCGGTGCTCGACCGTCGCCGCCGGCGACCGCCCCGGGGCATGGGTGGGGACGCGCACCCGCACGGCGGCGGGCCAGGAGCGGAACTCGAGGGGTGGCTCCAGCCGCAGCGCCTCGCCGTCCACCCCCGCCGCCACGGGCGCGCCGCTGTCGACCGTGAACGTGGGGGCCGTCCACTCCCGCCAGCCGTCGAAGCGGTCGAGGCGCCCGGTGGCCTCCAGCGCCACGAAGCTGGCGACCTGGGTGTCGCGGGTGATGTGGGCGGCGGCGATGCCGAGCACGCCCTCGTCGAGGCGGGCACGGGTGCCGAACCCGGTGAGGCTGGTCAGCACGTAGCGGTTGTTGGACACCTGGATGACCTGGGCGCCGTCGTGGCGGCGGCCGTCGGGACCGTCGAAGTGCACGTCGAACGGCTCGGCGGTGGGGCCGAGCAGGTCCGGCAGCATCGTCGTCGTGGTCTGGCGCTTGGCGTCGCGGTAGTCGGGCGACTGGACGATCTCGGCGTACACCCCGAGCGACACGTTGTTGACGAACACCCGGCCGTTGACCGTGGCCAGATCGATGCGGCGCTCGTACCCACCGGCGTAGGCGTCGAGGGCGCCGACGACGTCGTCGCGGTCGAGCCC
>JAGQTE010000501.1 GCA_020439175.1 Acidimicrobiales bacterium
ATGATCTCGGGCGCCGCGCCCCACATCATCGAGTCGCCGACGAGCAGCACCTTCGTGACGGGCTGCTTGGTCACCCGATCCACGTAGCCGCACGCCGCCAGCAGCGCGCAGCACGCCACGATCGCCGCCAGCTTCACCTTCGCCCGAACGCCTTGCACGGGCGGCAGGGTAGCCCGTCGACCCTGGGCAGTCCGTTCCAGCCGCCGGTGGGCGCGGGCCTGGGTTCGGTCGGCGCCAGCAGCGCGCCTGGGGTGGGTCAGGTCCGGCTGCGGCGGCGTCGCGCCGCGTCGACCTTGCGGGCGGCCCGGGTGAGGGCGTCGAGCTCGGCGTCGGCCGCTTCGCCGTCGCGCAGCCGCTCGGCGAAGCGCACACCCATGGCCTCGAGCAACCCCGAGACCGAGACGCCGTTCTCGGCGGCGAACTCGTGCCATGCCTCGTGCGCGTCGTCGCTCAGGTAGGCGTGGATCGCCCGTCGCGTATCAGCCATCGTCCCTCCGATGTCGCGCCACCCGTGCCAGGCGGCGGGAGGGTTGTACCACTGGTACCGGCGTCAACAGCCAGATCCTGTCAATTTCCTGACGCCAAGGTGGTGGCGGTGCGTCCATGCCTGGCCGTCCCGGTGACATCAAGGTGCGTTGCCTGTCGACGCGCCTGTCAGGGAGCGCCGTGGGCATGGCCCGCCGGCGTCGGGAAGCCGGTCAGGCGCTGTGCTCGGCCAGCCAGGTGTCGCCGCAGGCGAACTCGTCGCGCATCTGCTTCTCGACGTCGCCCTTGGCGAAGTTGGCGATCTTGCCGCCGATCAGCGGGACGTTGACCGAGATGGACACGGTCACCTCGTAATGCGTCGTGTTGTCGTCGTTGGCGCGGATGAGCGTCGTGCCGGCGATCTCGACGGGGTTGCCGGTGTCGGCCGTGTAGCGGCCGCTGCAGGTGCCGTCGTCGTTGCGCTGCCACTCGTCGACCGACGTGACCGTGTTCGCCGGCTTGATCACCTTGCGAGCGAAGCCGGGGACGTCGATGTCGACGACGCGGCGCACCTCGATGCGGACGTGGTCCTCGTCGGCGTCGAACGCCAGGACCTCGATGTCGCGGTGGCCCATCGACGTGAACTTGGCGACGTGGGCGTCGCGGTCTCGGAACATGGCCCACACCTGGTCGAGCGGTGCGGCGAACGTGTGCGTCTTGGTCATCTCCACGGCCGGACAGCCTGGCACGTCACACGGTCGGGCGTCGGCGCCACCGCCCATCCCGTCGCCGCGCTGTCGACACGACCGCACCGCCGCTGATGACGAGCCCGAGCCCGATCAGCGCCAAGGGCGCGCTGGACGACCCGGTGACCGGCAGCTGCGGCGCGGCCGGCGGTGGCAGCGCGATGGCGGGTGGCGAGCTGTCGCCGGGCGGGACGGAGGACGTGGGGACGGTGCTCGTCGTCGTGCTGGGGACGCTGCTCGTCGTGGACGGCGGGACGGTGGTCGACGTCGTCGAGTTGGGGACGCTGCTCGTCGTGGACGGGGGGAGGGTGGTCGACGTCGTGGTGCTGGGGACCGTGCTCGTCGTGGGTGTCGAGGTCGTCGGTGTCGAGGTCGTCGGCGGACGGGTCGTGGTCGTCGACGGTGGCAGCGAGAACGCCGTGCCACCCATCGCATCGGCGAAGCTGGGCTGGGCGATGCGCTGCGCCGCGGCGCGCGTCGGGGCGAGGATGCGTGGCGTCGGGCTGGGCAGCGTGGCGCGCGCCAGGAAGGCGTTGGGGCCCTCGATCGCCTGGGCGGTGGTGCGGAAGCGGCCGGCGTCGTCGGTGACGACGGTGCGGTCCTGGAGGTGGCCCGATGCCGCCAGCGCCACGACGACGCCGCCGATCGGTCGGCCGTCGCGATCGACGAGCGCGCCCCGCACCTCTCCCGCCACGCCGGGAGCGACGGCGTCGGCGTCGAGGTCGATGCGGTACGGGCCGCGCAGATCGGCGTGCGCCAGCCCCCACCGCTTCAACGCCCGGGCTCGATCCAGCACCGCAACCTCGGCGCCACCGAAGCCGCCGAGGTTGGCCAGCCCCAGGGCATCGACGTCGAGGCGACCGAACGGATATGTGGCGCCCATCAGGTCGTGCAGCACGAGCATGATGGCCGCGGCGCCGGGGCGGTCGGCCAGCTCGCCCGTGGCGACCACCC
>JAGQTE010000502.1 GCA_020439175.1 Acidimicrobiales bacterium
AGACGGCGCTGGCCCATCAGGCCACGCACGACCCGCTCACCGGGCTGCCGAACCGCACGCTGCTGCTCACCCGGCTCGAGCACGCCCTGGCGCGCGCCCGCCGGCAACGCAGCCGCACCGCCGTGCTGTTCTGCGACCTCGACCACTTCAAGATCGTCAACGACAGCCTCGGCCACGACGTCGGCGACCGGCTGCTCGTCGAGATCACCGAGCGCCTGCGGCACGCACTGCGCCCCGGCGACACCATCGCCCGCTTCGGCGGCGACGAGTTCGTCGTGCTCTGCGAGGACCTCCACGGCCGGGCCGATGCCGTGGCGATCGCCGAGCGGGTCATCGAGGCGCTCTCGGGGGCCTTCGCCATCGACGACGCCGAGATCCACGTCGGTGCCAGCCTGGGCATCGCCTTCCCCGACGACCCCGACGCCCACCCCGGCACCCTCATCCGCGACGCCGACGCCGCCATGTACCGCGCCAAGGAGAAGGGTCGGGGGCGTTGGGAGATCTTCGACAACGCCATGCGCGCCAGCGCCGTCGACCGGCTCGACATCGAGAACTTCCTGCGCCGCGCGCTCGACCGGCGTGAGCTGCGGGTGCACTACCAGCCGGTGGTCGACCTGGTGACCGGCGCCATCAGCGGCGTCGAGGCGCTGCTGCGCTGGGAGCACCCCGAGCGCGGGCTCCTCCAACCGAGCGAGTTCATCGGCGTCGCCGAAGAGACCGGGCTGATCGTCGGCATCGGGCGGTGGGTGATCGAGCAGGCCTGCGTCCAGGCGCGTCGATGGGAGGCGGCGCTGCCCGGGCAACGCCCGCTGCAGGTGTCGGTCAACCTGTCGGGTCGCCAGCTCGGCCACCCCTCGCTCGTCGACGACGTGCGCGCCATCCTGGAGGCGACCGGCATGCCGCCGGCGCGCCTCGAGCTCGAGATCACCGAGAGCGTGCTGATGGACGACGTCGAGGCGTCCGAGGAGACGCTGCACCGGTTGCGCGGCCTCGGCGTGCGCATCGCCGTCGACGACTTCGGCACGGGGTACAGCTCGCTGTCGTACCTGCGTCGCTTCCCGGTCGACCGCCTCAAGGTCGACCGGTCCTTCGTGCGGGGGCTGGGCGAGGACCCCTCCGACTCGGCGATCGTCACGGCCATCGTCACGTTGGCCCACACGCTCGGCCTGGATGCGCTGGCCGAAGGCGTCGAGACGACGGTGCAGCTCGAGGAGCTGCGCACGCTCGGGTGCGACCACGCCCAGGGGTTCTGGTTCGCCAAGCCGCTCGGCAGCGAGGACCTCGCCGACCTGCTCAAGCGCCATCCGCACGGCTTCGGTCCCGCTCACGGGGCATGAGCCCGCCGGCGCTCGGCCGGTACCCGGTGCTGCGCCGCCCGGCCGACGGGTAGGGTGGCGCCGACAGCGCACGGGAGCCCGGCAGACCGGGCTGAGAGAGGGGCTGGCGGCCCCTGACCGTTGGAACCTGATCCGGGTCATGCCGGCGCAGGGAGACACCATGCCCTCTGGCGAGCACAACCTGCCGGCGGTCCCCCGCCTCCACCTGATCACGCCGGATCGATGCGACGACGCCACGGCGGCCGTCACGGCGCGCCTGCTCGCCGGCGGCGCGCCGCTGGTCCAGGTGCGCTGCAAGCAGGCCACCGACCGCCAGCGCCTGCAGGCCGTGCGAGCCGCGCTCGAGGCGCGGCGCGCACCCGACCAGCTCGTGCTCGTCGACGACCGCGCCGACGTCGCCTGCGCCGCCGGCGCCGACGGGGTGCACGTCGGCGACGAGGACCTGCCCGTGCCGGCGGTGCGCTCGCTCGTCGGCCACCATCGGCTCGTCGGCGCCACGGCGCGCACGCCCGAGGCCGCTCGCGCCCGCGTGCTCGAGGGGGCGCACTACCTCGGCGTCGGGCCGGTGCGGGAGAGCACCACGAAGGTGGCGGGGCTGCCGGCGCCGATCGGGCTCGACGGCCTCGCAGCCGTGGCGGCGGCGGTGCCGGTGCCGGTCATCGCCATCGCCGGCATCGAGGTGGGCGACGTCGCCGACGTGCGTGCCGCCGGAGCCCACGGGGTGGCCGTGTGCGCCGCCGTCTACGGCGCCGACGACCCCCCGGACGCCCTGGCGGCCTTCCTCGACGCGCTCGGGGCTGCGCGATGAGCCGGGCGTGCGTGGTCGGCGGCGGCGCCGTCGGCCTGGCAACCGCGCACCGGCTGGCCTGCGACGGGTGGGACGTGGACGTGCTCGATCCCACGCCGGGACGCGGCGCGTCGTGGGTGGCGGGCGGGATGCTGGCGCCGACGGCCGAGGCGTGGGCAGGCGAGGAGGCCCTCACCGAGCTGGGTCTGGCCGCCGCGGTGGTGTGGCCGGAGTTCGCCGCGGCAGTCGCCGCCGACGCCGGCACCGACGTCGGGTGGTCGTCGCACGGCACGCTGGTGGCGGCGCGCGACGCCGACGACGCCGCCGCGCTGACCCAGCTGGCCACCCTGCACCGGACCTGGGGCCTGCACTCCGAGCGGCTGACGGCACGCGACGCCCGCCGGCTCGAGCCGGCGCTCGGACCGACGACGCGCGGCGCACTGTGGCTGCCCGACGACCACCAGGTCGACAACCGCCGGCTGGTCGAGGCGCTCGTCGCCGCCTGCGCCGGCCGCGGGGTACGCCTCGTGGCGGCGCGCGCCGCGGCGGTCGGACCCGGGCGCGTCGAGGCCGACGACGGATCGGCCATCGAGGCCGAGCTGGTCGTGGTCGCCTCCGGCGCATGGCGCGTCCCCATCGTCGGCGCGGGCGACGACGCCATCCCCGTGCGACCCGTGAAGGGGCAGATCCTGCGGGTCCAGGCCACCGATCGCGCCGTGTTCCCCCACCACACGGTGCGCGGGCTCGGCGTGTACGTCATCCCGCGCCCGCACGGCGAGATCGCCATCGGCGCCACCGTGGAGGAGCGCGGCTACGACACCACCGTCACGGCGGGCGCGGTGCACGAGCTGCTGCGCGACGCCTGGGAGCTGCTGCCCGGTCTCGCCGAGGCGACCTTCGTCGAGGCGATCGCCGGCCTGCGCCCCGGCACGCCGGACAACCTGCCGATCGTGGGACCGGTCCCGGGGGTGCCGGGTGTCGTGGCGGCCACCGGGCACCACCGCAACGGGATCCTGCTGGCGCCGCTCACCGCCGCGCTCGTCGGCGCGCTGGCGGGCGGCACCTGGACGGGGCCCGGTCCCGACGCGGCGCGGCTGCTCGCCAGCTGCGATCCGGCGCGCTTCCCGGCCGGCGCGGGCGACGGGGTGACGCCATGAGCACGGCGCAGGTCCCGGTGGTCGTGAACGGCGAGCCGACCGTCGTCGCCGCCGGCACGACGATCGCGGCGCTGGTCGCCGCCACCGTGGCGTCGCCGCGCGGCGTCGCCGTGGCACGCAACGACGCCGTGGTGCCGCGGTCGCGCTGGGAGCACGAGACCGTGTCCGCTGACGATCGCATCGAGCTGCTGACGGCGGCACAGGGAGGATGACCGTGCACGAGGACCCCTGGACGATCGCCGACACGACGTTCACGTCGCGCCTCATCATGGGCACCGGCGGCGCGCCCAGCCTGGACACGCTCGAGCAGGCGCTGGTGGCGTCGGGCACCGAGCTCACGACCGTGGCGCTGCGACGGATCGACCCCGAGGCGCCGGGCACCGTCATCGACGTGCTCGACCGCGTCGGCTGCCGGCTGCTCCCCAACACCGCTGGCTGCTACACCGCCGCCGAGGCGGTGCTCACCGCCAAGCTGGCGCGCGACGCCTTCGAGACGAGCTGGATCAAGCTCGAGGTCATCGGCGACGACCGCACGCTGCTGCCCGACGTCGCCGAACTGGTCGACGCCGCCGAGCAGCTCGTCGACGACGGGTTCGTCGTGCTGCCGTACACGACGGACGACCCGGTGGCGGCACGCCGGCTGGCCGACGTCGGGTGCGCTGCCGTCATGCCGCTCGGCTCGCCGATCGGCAGCGGGTCGGGCATCCGCAACCCGTACAACCTGGCCATCATCCGCGAGCAGGTGGACGTCCCGGTCATCCTCGACGCCGGCATCGGCACCGCCTCCGATGCGGCGCTGGCGATGGAGCTGGGCTGCGATGCCGTGCTGCTCGCCACCGCCGTGACGCGGGCCACCGACCCGGTGGCGATGGCGCGGGCCATGCGCCTCGCCGTCGAGGCCGGCCGGCTGGCGCACGGCGCCGGGCGCATCCCCCGCCGGCTCTATGCCCAGGCGTCGACCAGCTTCGAGGGCATGCCTCACCTCGTCCCGCCGGCGACCGGCACCGACGCCGACCCGCTCGCCGCGCCCGACGATCGGCCCGACCTGTGACGCCGCCCGTCGGATCGGATGCCGTCGCCGGAACGTCGGCGGCGCCGGCGGTGCCCCGACTCCTCGTGCTCACCGACCACACGCTGGTGCCGCCGGGATCGTCGCTCGTCGACACCGTCGCCGCCGCGGTGGCCGGTGGGGCGCGCGGCGTCGTGCTGCGCGAGAAGGACTTGCCGCGCGCCGAGCGGGCCGCGTTGGCGGCGCAGCTGGCGGCGGTGCTGGCGCCTGTGGCTGGCGTGCTGCTCGTGGCATCGGACCCCACCATCCCCGCCGACGGGGTGCACCTCGCCGCGGGCGACCCGATGCCCACCGGCGACCGGCGACCGGCCCTGGTCGGCCGGTCGTGCCACACCGTGGAGGAGGTGCGCGCCGCCGCCGCGGCGGGCTGCGACTACGCCACCCTGTCGCCGGTCTTCGCCTCGCGCTCCAAGCCCGGCTACGGGCCCGCCGTCGCCGTCGGCCAGCTGGGTCTGGCCCAGGCATCGGTGCCCATCCCCGTCGTGGCGCTCGGCGGCATCGGCCCTGGGGAAGCCCGGGCGTTGCACGCGGTCGGCCACCGCCACGCCGCCGTGCTCGGGGCCGTCATGGAGGCCGCCGACCCGGCAGGGACCGTCGCCGACGTGCTCGCCGCGCTCGACGGCGCCACCCTGCAGGAGGCCACATGACCACGCCGCCCGTCGCCATGACGATCGCCGGCTCGGACTCGGGCGGCGGCGCCGGGCTGCAGGCCGATCTGCGCATGTTCGGGGCGCTCGGCGTGCACGGCTGCGTCGCCGTCACGGCGCTGACGGCGCAATCCACCACCGAGGTGCGCGACGTGCTCGCCACGCCGGCGGCGATGGTCCGTGCCCAGATCGAGACCGTCCTGGACGACCTGCCGGTGCGCGCCGCCAAGACCGGCATGCTCGCCACCGCCGACAACGTCCGGGTCGTGACCGACATCGCCGCCACCGGTCGCCTGGGCCGGCTGGTCGTCGACCCCGTGATGGTGTCGTCGTCGGGCCACCGGCTGCTCGACGCCGACGCCGAGGCCGCCTACCTCGACCTGTTCGCCCACGCCGTGATCATCACCCCGAACCAGCGCGAGGCCGCGGCCCTGCTCGGACGACCGATCGCCTCGCGTGCCGAGCAACGCGCCGCCGCGGCCGAGCTGGGGTTGCGCACCGGAGCCACCTGGGTCGTCGTCAAGGGCGGCGACGCCACGGGACCGGACGAGCACGACGGGGACGTCGTCGACATCGCCTGGTCCGCCGACGAGGTGCTGGAGCTGCGCGCGCCGCGGGTCGGCACCCGCAACAACCACGGCACCGGCTGCTCGTTCGCCGCCGCGCTCGCCGGCCTCCTCGCCATCGGCGACGCCCCGCGCGACGCCCTGCCGCGCGCCAAGGCGCTCGTGCACGACGCCATCGCCCGCGCCGCCGACTGGGAGCTCGGCGCCGGCCACGGGCCCATCGACCACCTCGGCTGGGCGGCCCCGTGACCGCCGAGCCTGCACACCGACCGATCGAACACCAGCTGTCCGCCGACCGACCGACCGCACACCGACCGACCGCACACCTGAGAGGGACCCGACCATGACGACCACGGACCAGACCGCGCACAATCGCCACCGCATCACCGTGCCGGGCAGCCGCGCCGACCTGCAGGTGCCGTTCACCGAGGTGCGCCTCACCGACTCCGCCGGCGTCGACGGCCCCGAACCGAACGCGCCCGTGCACCTCTACACGACCGCCGGCCCGGGCAGCGACCCCCGCGTGGGTCTCGAACCGGTCCGGGACCGCTGGATCGTCGAGCGGGGCGACACCGAGATCATCGAGGGCCGGCGCGCCGACGCCCGTGACGACGGGCGGGCGGCCGGGCGCCGGGGCACGCCGGCGGAGTTGACCTGGCAGGGCCGCGAGCGACCGGTGCGGCGTGCGGCCGCCGGGCGGACCGTGACCCAGATGCACTACGCCCGCCGTGGCGAGGTCACGCCCGAGATGGAGTACGTGGCCATCCGCGAAGGCCTGAGCCCCGAGCTGGTGCGCGACGAGGTGGCCCGAGGCCGGGCCATCATCCCCGCCAACATCAACCACCCCGAGTCCGAGCCGATGATCATCGGTCGCAACTTCCTGGTGAAGGTCAACGCCAACATCGGCAACTCGGCGGTCACGTCGTCGATCGCCGAGGAGGTCGACAAGCTGCAGTGGGCGACCCAGTGGGGTGCCGACACGGCGATGGACCTGTCGACCGGCCCCGACATCCACACCACCCGCGAGTGGATCGTGCGCAACAGCCCGGTGCCGATCGGGACCGTGCCGATCTACCAAGCGCTCGAGAAGACGGACGTCGTCCCCCAGGAGCTGACGTGGGAGCTGTTCCGCGACACCGTGATCGAGCAGGCCGAGCAGGGCGTCGACTACATGACGATCCACGCCGGGGTGCTGCTGCGCTACGTCCCGATGACGGCGCGGCGCGTCACCGGCATCGTCAGCCGCGGCGGGTCGATCCTCGCCGCCTGGTGCCTGGCGCACCACCGCGAGAACTTCCTGTACGAGCACTTCGACGAGCTGTGCGAGATCTTCGCCGCCTACGACGTGGCCTTCTCGCTCGGCGACGGGCTGCGGCCGGGGTCGATCGCCGACGCCAACGACGAGGCCCAGCTCGCCGAGCTGCGCACGCTCGGCGAGCTGACCGAGATCGCCTGGCGCCGCGACGTCCAGGTAATGATCGAGGGCCCCGGCCATGTCCCGCTGCACAAGATCAAGGAGAACGTGGACCTCCAGCTCGAGTGGTGCCACGAAGCGCCCTTCTACACGCTCGGCCCGCTCACGACGGACGTGGCGCCGGCGTACGACCACATCACCTCGGCCATCGGCGCCGCCACGATCGGCATGTTCGGCACGGCGATGCTCTGCTACGTCACGCCCAAGGAGCACCTCGGCCTGCCCGACCGCGACGACGTGAAGCAGGGCGTCATCGCCTACAAGATCGCCGCCCACGCCGCCGACCTGGCCAAGGAGCACCCCCGGGCCCAGGAGTGGGACGACGCCCTGAGCAAGGCCCGCTTCGAGTTCCGCTGGGAGGACCAGTTCAACCTGTCGATGGACCCGGACACCGCCCGCGCCTACCACGACGAGACGCTGCCGGCGGAGCCGGCGAAGACGGCGCACTTCTGCTCGATGTGCGGCCCGAAGTTCTGCTCGATGCGCATCACCCAGGACGTCCGGGCCTACGCCGCCGAGCACGGACTCGACGGCGACGGGGACGACGGGGCGTGGCAGGCCATCGAGCTCGGGATGCAGGAGCAGTCGGCGCGCTTCACCGCCGAAGGCGCCGAGGTCTACCACCAGCCCTGACCCCAGGTCCTCGAACCACACCCCGAACCAACCGTTCCGGTGGTGAACTCGCGTCGTCCACGACGCGAGTTCACCACCAGAACGCGGAATTCTCGGTGCCGAAGGGGTCCCGGTAGTCTCGGGCGCCTATGGAACACTCCATGCAAGAGCGCATCGAGCAGCTGAACAAGCGTCGTGAGGAGGCCCTGCACGCCGGGTCCGAACGCTCCGTCGAGCGGCAGCACGCCAAGGGCAAGATGCTCGCTCGGGAGCGGATCGACTACCTGCTCGACCCGGGATCGTTCCACGAGGTCGACCAGCTCGCCCGCCACCAGCTCCCCGACGGCGTGCTGCCCGAGCGGCCCTACACCGACGGCGTCGTCACCGGCTGGGGCACGATCGACGGCCGCAAGGTGTTCATCTTCTCGCAGGACTTCACCGTCTTCGGCGGCGCCCTCGGCGAGACCTTCGCCGCCAAGATCCAGAAGCTCATGGACATGGCGCTCAAGGTCGGCGCCCCGCTCATCGGCCTCAACGACGGTGCCGGCGCCCGCATCCAGGAGGGCGTCGTCTCGCTCGCCAGCTACGGCGGCATCTTCCGCCGCAACGTGCTGTCGTCGGGCGTCATCCCGCAGATCTCGGTGATCATGGGCCCGTGCGCCGGCGGCGCCGTCTACAGCCCGGCCATGACCGACTTCATCTTCATGGTCGACCACACGTCGCACATGTTCATCACCGGCCCCGACGTCGTGAAGACCGTGACCGGCGAGGAGGTCACCCTCGAGGAGCTGGGCGGTGCCCGCTCGCACGCGTCGAAGTCCGGCGTCGCCACGTTCGTCTCCTCCGACGAGCAGGCGTGCCTCGACGACGTGCGCTACCTGCTGTCGTTCCTGCCGTCGAACAACCTCGAGGAGCCGCCGGCGTTCGCCCCCACCGACGACGCCGAGCGCACCTGCGACGACCTGCGCGACCTGCTCCCCACCAGCCCGAACCTGCCGTACGACATGCGCGACGTGATCCGCTCGGTGGTGGACGACGGCGACTTCGTCGAGTACTTCCCCAACTGGGCCATGTCGATCACCTGTGGCTTCGCCCGCCTCGACGGCCGGCCGATCGGCATCGTGGGCAACCAGCCGATGCACCTCGCCGGCGTGCTCGACATCGAGTCGGCCGAGAAGGGCGCCCGCTTCGTCCGCACCTGCGACGCCTTCAACATCCCGCTGCTGACCTTCGTCGACGTGCCCGGGTTCCTGCCCGGCGTCGACCAGGAGTACGGCGGCATCATCCGCCACGGCGCCAAGCTGCTCTACGCCTACTGCGAGGCGACCGTGCCCCGCATCTCGGTGATCACGCGCAAGGCCTACGGCGGCGCCTACGTGGTGATGGACTCCAAGTCGGTCGGCTCGGACCTCACCTTCGCCTGGCCGTCGGCCGAGCTCGCCGTGATGGGCCCGCAGGGTGCGGTCGAGATCCTCTACCGCCGCGAGCTCCAGAACGCCGCCGACCCGGTCGCCGCTCGCACCCAGCTCGTCGACGACTACACCGAGCGCTTCGCCAACCCCTACGTGGCGGCCGAGCGCGGCATCGTCGACGACGTGATCGACCCGGCCGACACCCGCCGCAAGGTCATCGCCGGCTTCGACATGCTGCGCTCCAAGCGCGAGGAGCTCCCCAAGCGCAAGCACGGCAACGTGCCGCTGTGAGGACGACGTGACCACCGATCGCACCACCGTCGAGGCGCCCGCCGACCTCACCGACGACGAGCTCGCCGCCGTCCTGGCGGCCGTCCAGGTGGCGCTCGGCTCCGGCGGCGGCGACGGCGGTTGGCCACCGGCCGAGGAGGTGCCGCGCTGGCGCTTCAGCGGTCGCTGGTGGTCCAAGCCCATCCCGGCACGCCGCGACCGCCCGTTCTAGGGCCTCGGCACCCCCTCGGCGGCGCGCCCTGCGGGTCGTGTCGGCGGCGGATCTGCTGCTCCCCGGCGGACGGCGCGCGCCCACCTGCGGGTGAACGATCCATGTCCCCGAGGGGTGCGGCGGTGGCCTCGCGGCGTCGCCTCGGTGGCCGCCGGATGAACTTTGCGCCAGATCGCCGCCGCGGCTTGACCCCGTTTCGGCGGGTGTGGGAAACGATGGACGGGCGGTCACACGGGGCCGTCCGCTCGCCTCGCGAGCCCCTCGCCTCACCGACTGGTCGACGTGTCCTCAACCCCGCCTCCCCCAGCCTGCGCGCCGGCAGACCGGACGCCCGCGTCCCCATCTCCCCAGGGCGCCGGTCGTCGGCGCGCTCCCCAGGGCGCCGGTCGTCGGCGCGCCCTCGGCGGAGCGTTGGTGCTCGCCATCGCCCTGTGCATCGCCGCCTTCACCACCGCCGCGCCGTCGTCGTCCGCTGACGGGCGCAGCGTCGCCCTGTCGCCCGCCACCGGTCTCAAAGCCGGCGACACCACCACGGTGTCGTGGTCGGGCTTCACGCCCGGCCCCGTGTACCTGTACGAGTGCACCGCCGACGCCACCCGCTGGTCGCAGTGCGCCGAGGTCACCTACGTCAAGGGCACGACCGGACCCGACGGCACCGGCTCGGTGCAGTTCCCGATCTGGCGCGGTGTGCCGATCCCGCAGATCCCCGTGGTCGGCTCCCGCAACTTCGGCATCCCGTGCAACGCCCAGAACCCCTGCAAGGTCGTGGTGTCCGAGTGCCAGTTCGACATCGACGGCGACCGCGCCGCCGGTGCCGGCATCGGCTTCACGCCGGGCGGCGAGAACCCGGCCGTGACCACGACCACCGGCTTCGCCACGACGACGAGCACCGTGCCGACCAACCCCCCGGTCGACGCCGACCCCATCCCCACGGCGTACACGGGCTCGGCCCAGCTGTTCGTCAGCGACGCCGCCTTCACGACACAGGCCGCGCCGTACGAGCTGAACATCGACCTGCTCCTGCAGAACTCCCCCAACGCCCTCGAGCAGTTCGTCAGCGGGTCGGCGGAGGTGGCCATCACGTCGCTCGGCCCCGACGCAGAGCAGCTCGAGGCGCTCGCCGAGGCCGACCGCGACATCGCCTACGTGCCGATCGCCGCCAGCGCCCTGACCGTCGGCCAGAAGCTGCACGTCAATGGCATCGAGGCCGAGCACGCCAACTTCTCGGCGGACGTGCTCAGCCGGATCTACCACGCCCCCGAGCAGGGCGACACGTGGACCCAGATCGGCGACTGGAACGAGCCGTCGGTCGTCGAGGGCAACGGCGGCTGCGGGGTGCAGATGGACGGGCGCCGCTACCCGGTGGCCAGCTTCCGCGGCGATGTGTCGGGCGCCAACCAGGTGTTCACCCGCTGGCTCGCCGCCGAGGCGCCGACGTGGGAGCTCGGATCCGGCCTGAACATGCCCATCAACGACTCCCAGGTCTACGGCCGCCCGTCGGCCGCCGAGCTGGCCGACTTCATCGCCTTCGGTGACCTCAAGATCGACCACGCCACCAACTCGGCGGCCGGGCGGGTCGGGTTCGTCGACCGCAGCTACGCCCGGGAATTCGGCCTGACCCAGGCCGGGCTGCGCAACGGCGCCGGCGAGTACGTCCAGCCCACCGACGACGCCGTCCGCAAGGCGATCGAGGCCACCCACGAGCCCGGAACCTTCTTCGTCCCCGACGTCGACACGACGGTGCCGGGCGCCTACCCGATGCCGACCGTCTACTACGCCGTGGTGCAGACGAACGTCACGGACACGTTCACTCAGGAGAACGTCGACGACCTCAAGACCTTCCTCACCTACATGACCTCGTCGCAGGGCCAGGCACGTGCGCAGGCCTTCGGGTACGTGCCGCTGCCCACCGCGCTGCAGGCCGAGGCCACGGCGACGATCGCCAAGATCGGCACGACCGGCGGTGAGGAGCCGACGCCCCCGCCGACGGAGGATCCCGAGGAACCGACGTTCTTCGATGAGCTGCTCGGAGGCTTCGACGACTACGCCTCGACCTTCTCCGACGACTACGGCTCGTCGTTCGACGACAGCACCGCCGGCGACACGGGCGGCTACTCGGACACCGGCTACAGCGACACCGGGACGGCCGGCGCCGACGGGGGTGCCTCTGCCGAGCCGGCCACTGGGGAGGAGGAGCTGACGGCGTCGCCGATCCGTGCCGTGTTCGGCTCGGTCGGGACCATCGTCGGCCTACCGATGCTGCTGGCGCTCGGTGTCGGTGCCGCCATCGCCGGCCAGGTCCTGCGCCGTCGCAGCGGTGCCACAACGGAGACGACGCCGTGACCACGATCATCGCCGACCGTGACGACCGGGCCGACGATCCTGCACCGCCCACGCCCTTGGCCGAGGCACCCCCTGCTCCGGAGCCCCGCTCGGCGGATCCGTCCGCCACTGCCCCGGCGACCGCGGGGCGCCGCGTCGACGGGCGCAGCATCGCCGCCACGGTGCTGAGCATCGGCGGCGGCGTGCTCATCGCCTACGTGCTGTTCCAGTTGCTGGTCACCCCGATGATCGCCTCGCGGGCGCAGCGGGAGCTGGCCGGCGAGCTCGGTGAGCGCATCGACACTGCGGCGGCGCTGGCGACCGGCTCGGCGAGCACCGGGCTCGGCAGCACGATCGGGAACTTCGGCGATCTCGACCTCGAGCATCCACAGATCCCCGACCTCGTCGGCCAGCTGCCGAGCGACGCCGAGGCGCAGCTCGTCGAGCTGGGCTTCACGGTGACCCGCGCGCCGGAGCAGTCGCGCGAGCTGGTGCCGGGCTTGGTCACGCGCACGGATCCACCGACCGACGCGCGTCAGGACGCCGGCGCCGAGGTCACGGTCTTCGTCTCGACTCTGGCCCCCGGCTCGCCGGTCGCCTCGCTCTCCATCGACGCCATCGGGCTGTCGGCCATCGTCGTCGAGGGGACGACCAGCACCGAGCTGATGCAGGGTCCGGGCCACTATCGCGACTCGGTCCTGCCCGGCGAACCCGGCAACGCCGTCATCTTCGGCCGGCGCTCGACCTACGGCGCGCCGTTCGGGCAGCTCGACCAGCTCGAACCCGGTGCCACCATCAACGTCACGACCCTCGGCGCCGAGTTCACCTACACCGTGCGCGAGCGCCGCGTCGTGGCCGAAGGCGACACCGACGTCCTCGGCCCGTCCGAGCAGAACCTGCTGACCCTGGTCACGTCGAGCCCGCGCTATCAGGCGACCGAACGACTGGTCGTCGTCGCCGAGCTCGACGGCGACCCACTCGGCGCCGCCATCGACCCCGAGGCCGAGGCCGTGGGCGAGGCGATCGTGCTGACCCCCGACGAGAAGGGCCTCGCCAGCGACGCCACCGCCTGGGGGCCGTTCCTGCTGTGGTTCGAGCTGCTGCTGATCGCCATCGTCGTCACCGTGCGCCTCCTGCGCGGCGCGGGCGACGAGGCGGCCGTGACGCTCGCGGGTGACCAGGAAGTAGACCGGCACCAGCAATCCCAGCCACACGAAGGTGAAGCCCGGCTGCCCCGACAGCGGTGTCAGCCGGCCGAACAGCGGCCAGGTGAGGGCGAACGCCGACAGGATGGAACCGACGAGCTCACCGACGTCGGAACGACGCCACGAGCGCGGCCGCAGCGGCGTCTCGCGGGGGCGGCGCGGCACGTCGGCCGGGGGCGCCGCCGGCCGATCCGACGCCGGCGAGTCGGGACGGACGTCGAGCTCGGCGCTCAGATCTCCACCCCCTTGCCGGAGCGGGACTTGGAGACGACGAAGCTCGCCACCATGTTCACCGCCAGGGTGATCAGGAACAGGGCCAGGCCGGCGGCCATCAGGGCCGAGACGCCGAACGGCGTCGCCTCGGGGAACTCGATGGCGATGGTGCTGGCCACCGTCGCCCCGCCCGGCTCGAGCAGCTGGGTCACGATCTTGTACGACGGGCTGAGGATCAGCGCCACGGCGATCGTCTCGCCGAGCGCCCGACCCAGGCCGAGCATCGAGCCGCCGATGATGCCGCCACGTCCGAACGGCAGCACCACCGTGCGGATCATCCCCCAGCGCGTGGCACCCAACGCCAGCGCGCCCTCGCGCTCGTACGGCGGCGCCTGGGCGAAGACCTCGCGCACGACCGACGTGGTGATCGGGATCACCATCAGCGACACGACCAGCCCGCACATCAGCAACGAGCCACCGAAGACGCGCTGATCGGCGGAGAGCGGATGGAAGCCACCGAGCCAGTCCGCCACCCAGTCGAAGGTGGAGAACAGCTGGGGTTGGAGGTACTTCAGGCCCCAGATGCCGTAGATCAGGCTCGGGATCGCCGCCAGCAGGTCGACGAGGCCGGTGAGGAAGCCGCGGAAGCGCCGAGGGGCGATCTCGTTGATGAACAGCGCCGCCGACACGGCGATCGGCACCGCGGTGGCCAGGGCGATCAACGCCACGACGGCGGTGCCGTAGAGCATGGCCGCCACACCGAACTCGGTCGGCTCGGACTTGGTCTTCCACTCGAACGTCGTGAAGAAGCTGCCGCCCGCCACGTCGAGCGCCTGCCAGCCGTTGACGAGCAGGAAGATGGCGATCACCGCCATCAGCACGAGCGACAGGGAGCCGGAGGCGCCCGTGATGCGGCGGAAGCGCCGGTCGCCGGCCGAGCGCGGCGACGCGATCGCCCGGGGGCGGTCCTGGTCGGGGCCGGTCGTCTCGGCGGGCAGGTCGATGGTGCTCACGGTCGCTCTCCGTGTCCCGGAGGTACGGGACCGCGGCATCTTGCTGAGACGGCCTGAACCGTGGGCGAGGCGCAGGTGAACCGCAGCGGAACTCCGACGCAACTCCTGACGCTGGGCTACCGGTGAGCGCACCACCACCCACAGTGCTTCGACACGCACCGTGTGCCAGACTCTGTCGAGGCACGGCGGACAGCACCCGGTGTGGGGTGCGGACCCGGGGGAGGTTGCCATGCCGACACGAGATCGATCCCTGCTGGGGGTGGGCGACGAACGGCCGCCGCAGCCCGACGACCCGGCGGCATCCATCGCGGTGCGGGTGGCGAGCGAGCGCGACGGCGAGCTCCACGAGTTCCGTCCGCACTATCCGGGCCTGCACGGGTTGGCCTCCGACCTCGTCGGCGAGGCCCACGCCGACGACGTGGTGGCCGAGGCCCTGGCCCGGTGCCTGGTGCGCAAGCCGCTGGCCCGTTGGGATCGCACCGATCTGCACCATGCCGTGGTGGTGGTCGCCGGCGATCACGAGCGCACCGGCGACGCCGTGCTCCCCGTCACCTCCGGCACACGTCGGCGGCGCGAGCCGGGCGCGGCCACCGTATTGGCGG
>JAGQTE010000503.1 GCA_020439175.1 Acidimicrobiales bacterium
GCTTGGCCTTCGCCGGCTTCGCCTTCTTCGGTTGCGCGCTCGCAGCGTCGGCGGCCGCCGCAGGCTTCGGCTTGGTGGGTCGCGCCTTCGGCGTCGACGGTGCCGGACCGTCCGCGCCCGAACCGGCGAGCATCGCCAGCGGGTTGTCCTCGCCGGACGCGCCGGCCGGGCCCTGCGGGTCGTCGGTCATCGGATCCCCCGGTGCGCCACGGTGCCGACGCTACCGGCCGGGAGGGGTCTCGGCCTGCGATCCCTCGTGGCGCGCCCGACGGCGGCGATCGCGCAGCCGACGAAGGCGTCGCACGACGAGCGGGTCGTAGTCGTAGGCGTCCGGGGACTCCAGCAGCTCGTTGAGGATCTGGTAGTACCGCGTCGCCGACAGGTCGAACCGATCGCGGATGAGCGCCTCCTTCGGGCCGCTCTCACTCCACCAGGTCCGCTCGAAGTCGAGGATGGCTCTGTCGCGGTCGGTCATCTCCACGGCGGTACACCCTGGCCGCTGCCCCCACCGGAATCAAGCACCCTCGGCCTCTACCATCGGAGGAGATGACGAACGACGACGCAGCACCCGGGCCGGACGCCAGTCCCGCGGCCCGGGACGCATCACCGGATGACGCGGTGGTGCGCGCGACGCCGGCGGACCACGCGCCGGGCGAGGAGGACACCGACGACGACCTGCTCGACCGGCTCAGCGGCCTGTGGCCGACCGTCATCCCACGACCGACGAAGACGCAGCTGCTCGCCCTGGTGCTGATCACGTTGCTGTCGCTGGGTCCGGTCCTGGCGCTGTTCACGATCATCAACGCCGACGTCGAGCCGGTCGTGACGCTCACGGACGAGGGATCGGCCCCGACGGGCGGCGCCCACGTGGCCGTCACCGCCACCAACATCGGCGCCACCGCGGGCGAGCTGCGCATCCGGGTCCTGGTCGAGCCCGATCCGGCGACGCTGGTCAACGGACGACCGGCGCGTGAGCTGACGTTGACCGTCAACGACGCTCGCGGCGACTCGACCAAGATCCTGCCCGCCGGACAACCGATCGTCCCGGCCGAGTTCACGTTGGCGCTGACCGACGGCTCGGTGCGCCAGTTCCCGTTCGACGCGTACACGGCGCCGCTGTTCGTGCTGCTGACCGCCGAACAGGACGGCGAGGCCGTCATCGTGCCGATGGCGCTCGAGCTGCGCTCGGCCGTCGACGGCTTCGCCCTGACCACGACGATGCCGGCCGACGCCGAGCCGACCGACGCCGCCGTGCGCGAAGCCACGTTCGACGCCCGCCGGGCCACCACGACGGTCGTCTACGTCGTGTGGATCATGATCCTGATGTACGGCCTGGCCATCTCGGGCGTCCTGTTGCTGTGGGCGGTGGTGATCCGACGTCTCGAGGTGCCGATCTGGGCGTTCGGCCTCTTCGTCGGTGTGCTGTTCGCCCTCCCGCCGCTGCGGCTCGCACTCCCCGGCAACCCGCCGCTCGGCGTGCTCGTCGATTACGTGTCGTTCTACTGGGCGGTCACGATCGTCGGCATCACCCTGCTGTGGCTCGTCGCCGTCGGCATCCGCCAGCACCGCGCCACGGCGGAGCAGCGGGCGCAAGCGCGCACCGAGATCGACCAGCAGCTCGACGCCCGCTCGACCGCCGAGCACCCCGCCGTCCGAGTCGGTGATGAGCCGCCGACGCGGTGATCTACCCTCGGTCCGGCTCGCCCGAGTAGCTCAGCTGGTCAGAGCAACCGCCTTGTAAGCGGTAGGTCGTGGGTTCGACTCCCACCTCGGGCTCTGCCGTGCCCACGTCAGCTTCGTGGGCGCAGCGTCACCGGCCGCAGCTGTTCGCTTCCCGGTGCACCGGTCACGACGTACAGCTCGATGCGGTGGTCGCCGGCGGGTAGCGCGGCTTCGGGGAGGAACCCCCAGAAGCTGGAGACCTGACCATCCACGACAGCCGCTGCCCCGGTGAGCGCGATGCGACCGTCGACGGCGACGGCGATCGATCCGTCCGGCGGCGCGTCGAAGCCGGACAGGACGAAGGCGGGCACCGGCTCGCCTGCACGCACCGTGCGATCGGCGCCGGCGAAGCCGATGGTGGCGGTCACGGGCTCGCCCACGACGTCGAGATCCGTCACGTCGGCGCCGACGAGGTCTGCGCCACCCGGCAACGCGAACAGAGCCCGGTCATCGACCACGTCGTCGATCACCTGCCGCTGGCGCGCCACCCGCTGGTCGAAGGGCACGGCGTCGATCTCGGCGTACCCATCGGGCCCGGGCACCACCTCGTCGATCCAGTACGGCTGGAAGCGTTGCGGGCCGACCACAGCCGACTCGTCCAGCAACGAGACGCCGTCGACCGGCCACGGGATCGGGATGTCGACGACCTCAGCGATCGTGGGCACGATGTCCACCGACTCTGCCGGCACGTCGCTCACGGCCGCGCTGCGCTGGCCCGGATACTTGATGAACAGCGGCGGGTAGGCGACGACGTCGCTCGTCTCCGGTGTCATGGCCCGATACGGCAGCGCGGCATCGAACGCCACCCCGTGGTCGGCGGTGACCACGACGATGGCGTCGTCGAACTGGCCCGTCGCCTCGAGCCGGTCGAGCAGGTCGCCGAGCAGCCGATCGGTGGCCTGGGCGGCGAGCAGATGCGCCTGGTGCCCGGCGCCGGCGGCGAGGTCGTGCAGCCAGGTGTTGCCGTCCACCAATCCGGGCGGGGTGTCGGGTCCGTCGTGCGCGGCGCCCGACGGCAGCGTCAGGTACGGCTGATGTGGCAGCCCGACGTGCAGCAGGTCCAGCGAGGGGCGTTCGCCCGGTTGGATCGAGTCGACGAAGGCGCGGAACTGGTCGGGGCGCGTGGGCGCCGGGCCTGCGGCGTCGAACTGCATGCGCCGTTCGACCTTCTCGAACGGCGACGTCCGCTGCCGCAGGATGGCGCCCGACAGCTGCGCCAGGCCGCGCACCTGACGCAGCAGCGGCGGGTGATCGTCGCCGGTCGGGCACAGCGACGATGGGCAGATCCGCGTGACCGACTCCCAGACGTTGAGGTCGTAGGCCCCGCCGAGCAACGTGAACAACGAATCCGGATGGTCCGCCGTCATCGGCGCCAGCGTGTCCTCGGGGTACCGACCCGTCATGATCGCCGGCACCGCCAGCACCGTCCACGCCGCCGACGTCGTGGAGTTGCGGTACCACGTCGACGTCGACACCATGCGGGCGAACGCCGGGAACCGCTCGGCATCGATCGATCCGTCCGGCCGCAGCAGATCCAGCGTCGGGAGCTCGTCGAGGATGAGGACGACCACATCAGGTCGGTCCTCCGGCGGCGCTGCCACCACCGTGACCGGCGGGGGGAGGATGAGGCGTCGGACCGGCGAGAGCACCAGGAACGCCACCAGGAACGCCACGCAGGCGACGGCGAGGTAGCGCAACCACAGGCGCACGGGTGCCCATCGGCGGTACATCGCCACGAAGGCCGCGCCTGCACCGACCGCGCCGGCGAGCACCACCACCGCCGGCACCGCTGGCACATCACCGAACAGCTGCGCCGCGAACAGGGCGAACAGCACGCCGAGCAGCACGGGGTGCGCCACCCGCAACGCCGACGGCGAGACCCGCTCGACGGCTTCCTCCAGGAGCCACAGCACGGCGGGCGGCACCGTCACCAGTCCCACGGCAAACAGGACGAGCGCCGCGCCGTCCGCCTGCAGCGCCACCAGCTCGGCCGTGTTCTCACCCATCACGGCGAAGACGGGCTGCGCGATCGCCAGGCCGCACAAGGTGGTGAGCTCGATCGCTCGACCGCGGCGGTCCTGCGCCCAGGGCCATCGACGACTCGCACCGACCCGTGACCCGACGGCGGGCGACGTCTCGCTGGAGGGCTCCGCC
>JAGQTE010000504.1 GCA_020439175.1 Acidimicrobiales bacterium
ACCTACACCGACGCCGACGGCGCCCCCGTGGTGACGTCGACCATGAACCTCCTGCACCGGTCGTGACCATGGCGAACCGACCGGTCATCGTCAGCGCCTGCCGCACCCCGATCACCGACGCCTACCGGGGCTCGCTGGCGCCGGTCGGCGTGCGGGACCTGGCGGCCCACGTCGTGGTCGAGGCCATCGCCCGCGCCGGTGTCGCGGCCACCGAGGTCGACGACGTCGTGCTCGGCGAGGTGCTCCAGGGCGGCGGGTGCATCGCCCGCTACGCCGCCATCGCCGCCGGCCTGCCCGACGACACCCCCGGGCTCGCGCTCAACCGCCAGTGCGCCACCGGCCTCACCGCCGTGGCGACCGCCGCCGCCAACATCGCCGCCGGCATGGACCGCGTCGTGGTGGCCGGCGGTGCCGAGAACATGACGCAGTCGCCGATCACCTACGCCAAGGCGACGTACCCCTACGGCATCCCCGAGCAGATGATCTCGCCGTCGCACCCGGACCGGCCCGACGCCCCGAACCTCAACATGATGATCACCGTCGGCGAGAACACGGCCCGCGAGGTCGGCATCAGCCGCGAGCGCTCCGACGAGTGGGCCTACCACTCGCACCGCAAGGCGATCGACGCCATCGACGCCGGGCGGTTCGACGACGAGATCGTCCCGGTCGAGGTGCCCACCTTCGGCGGTGAGCCGACGGTCGTCGCCGTCGACGAGCACCCCCGGCGCACCACGACGCTCGAGAAGCTGGCGTCGCTGCGGGTCCTCTCGGGCATCGACGGGGGCACGGTCACCGCCGGCAACTCGTCGCCGATCAACGACGGCGCCGCCGCGCTCGTGCTGATGGCCGAGGAGGTGGCCGAGGCGCACGGGCTCGAGCCGCTGGCCTACGTGCGGTCGTGGGCGGCGGCGGGCGTCGACCCGGCCCGCACCGGCCTGGCGCCGACGATCGCCATCCCCCGGGCGCTCGAGCGCGCCGGGTTGACGTTGGACGACGTGGACCTGCACGAGATCAACGAGGCGTTCGCCTCCATGACCGTCGGGTGCATCGACGTGCTCGGCCTGGACCCGGACACCGTCAACGTCAACGGCGGTGCCGTCGCCCTGGGCCACCCGGTCGGGGCGTCCGGCGCCCGGCTCATCGTCACCTTGCTGCACGAGCTGCGCCGCCGCGGCGGCGGCATCGGCGTGGCGTCGCTCTGCGCCGGCGGCGGCATGGGCGGCGCCGCCGTCATCGAGGTGCCGGCCGCCTGAGCCACACTGTCCGGCGATGGAACACGTCCGCATCGACGACCTGCGCGAGCCGCGCCGCGACGCGTCCGAGCAGGCCATCTACGACATGGCCGTCGCCATGCGCGTCGACCTCGACGCCGACGCCCTGATCGCCCGGGCGCGCGCCGACACGGGCCTGGTCGATCTGGGCGACACTGGGGTGGAGGAGCGCCTGCGCCTGCAGGTGGCGGCGGTCGAGGCCGATGCCGGACTGTCCGGTCTGGGACGCCACCTGGTGCGCGACCGCTGGCTCGAGCTGCTGCGGGCCCGGCTGCGGTTCGAGGAGTTCGTGCGGCGCTACCCCGAGGCCCTCGAGGTCGAGCTCGAACCGCCGGTGATCGTCGTCGGCCTGCCCCGCTCGGGCACCACCCACCTCGTGAACCTCCTCGCCGCCGACCGCCGGTTCCGCTCGATGCCGTGGTGGGAGATCCGCGAGCCCATCCCGGTGCTCGGCGACGGTCCGGGCCCCGACGGCGTCGACCCCCGCTACGCCCGGTGCGCCGCCGAGTGGGAGCTCACCAAGACGATGTCGCCGATGACGGCGTTGATGCACGACCGCCCGCCGTTCGGCATCGAGGAGGACTGCGAGCTGGTCGACCTCGACATGTGCAGCTACACGCTCGAGTGGTTGGCCCGGGTGCCGCAGTGGCGCGACGCCTACCTGGCGCTCGACCAGCGCCCCCACTACGCCTTCCTGCGCCGCGAGCTGCAGGTGCTGTCGTTCCTGCGGGGCCCGACCCGCTGGGTGCTCAAGACGCCCCAGCACCTCGAGCAGATCCCGGCGCTGCTCGACGCCTTCCCCGACGCCACGATCGCCTGCACCCTGCGCGACCCGGTGGCGGTGCTGCAGTCGGCGATCACGATGCTGGCCTACGGCGACCGGCTGCGGCGCTTCGAGGTGGGTGCCGACGAGCTCGCCACCTACTGGATCGACCGGATCGAACGGCTCCTGCGCGCCGCCGTGCGCGACGTCGACCTGATCCCGACCGAGCGGCGCGTCGACGTCGAGTTCGGTGCCTTCATGGCCGACGACCTGGCCATGGCGACGACCATCCTCGAGGTGGCCGGCATCGGCGTCACGCCCGACGCGCGCGCCGAGCTCGAGACGTACGTGTCCCGCAATCCGCGGGGCAAGCAGGGTCAGGTGGTGTACGACCTGCGCGCCGACTTCGGGCTCGAACCCGACGACCTGTACGAGCGGTTCGCCTTCTACCTCGAGGCGTTCCCCCAGATCCGACGCGAGGTGCACTGATGGACGGCATCCACCGCACCCGGCCCGGGGCGGACGCCATCGCACCGTGCCGCGGCGAGCCGGCGGTCCACCTCGGCGACGGCATCTGGATGTCGCCGGGCCTGTCGAACAGCTACCTGCTCGCCACCGACGCCGGGCCGGTGCTCTGCAACACGGGCATGGGGTTCGAGGCGCCGCTGCACCAGCGGGCCTACGCCGGCATCGCCGACGATCCGGTGGCGGCGATCGTGCTCACCCAGGGCCACTACGACCACGTCGGCGGGGTCGACGTGCTGCGCGACGAGGGCACCGACGTGATCGCCCAGGCCAACTTCGCCGTGTGGCGGGACGACAACGAGCGCCTCGAGGCGTTCCGGTCGCGCAACGCTGCTTTCGCCTGGATCGACGCCATCCTCGCCGCCGTCGCCTACGCCGAGTCGCTCGGCGTCGGCGCCGTGGCCCAGGCCCGTCCCGAGCCGACGACGACGTTCGAGGACCGGCTGGAGCTGACGATCGGCGGCCGGCGCCTGGAGCTGCTGGCCGTCCCTGGCGGCGAGACGACCGACGCCTTGGTGGTGTGGCTGCCCGAGTGTCGGACCGTCCTCACCGGCAACCTCACCGGGCCGCTGTTCGGGCACGTGCCGAACCTCGTCACCATGCGCGGTGACCGCTACCGCGACGCGCTGGCGTACGTCGCCTCGCTCGAGCGGGTGCGCGACCTCGGCGCCGAGCGGCTGATCACCGGGCACTTCGACCCGATCGTCGGGGCCGATCGCATCGCCACCGAGCTCGACGCCATGTGCGAGGCGATGGTCTGGGTGCACGACCGCACGGTCGACGGCATGAACGCCGGCACCGACGTGCACACCCTCATGCGCGACGTGGTGGTGCCGGGCCACCTCGACGTCGGCGAGGGGTACGGCAAGACGTCGTGGAACGTCCGGGCCATCTGGGAGACCTACGCCGGCTGGTTCCACCACCGCTCGACGACCGAGCTCTACGCCGTGGCGCCGAGCGCCGTGAGCGCCGACATCGTGGCCGCCGCCGGCGCCGACGCCCTCGTCGCCGCGGCACGGGCCCACCTCGACGCCGGTCGCCCCGTCGAGGCGCTGCACCTGACCGACGTCGTGCTCGCCGCCGCGCCCGAGGACCGTGGCGCCCGCGCCGTGGCGGCCGAGGCCTGCGCCGTGCTGCTCGACGGCGCCGACAACTTCTGGGAGGCGGCGTGGTTGCGGCGCGCCATCACCCGCCTCGACGACACCGCCTGACCGTCTGACCGCCTGACCGCCTGACCGACTGCGAGCGACTCATGCCGACGATCCTGCGAGCCCCCGAGCGCCTGAGCGCCGCCCAGCGCAAGACCACCACGACCCTGTACCTGGCCGGACCGATCGACGGTGGCGGCGGCGCAGGCGGGTCCTGGCGCGACGAGGTGATCGATGCCTGCGACGACCTGGACATCACGATCATCGACCAGCGCAACGACCGCTGGCCCGGCCTCGACGCCGGCTCGCCCGGCCGGCGCGGCGCCTACGACTGGCAGTGCGCCTCGGCGTACGACGCCGATGTCGTGGTGGTGTGGGTGCCCGACGGCAGCCACGCCCCGACGGCCCTGATGCTGCTCGGCTACCTGGCGGCCAAGCGGGGCAATGCCAAGCGGGGGAACTCGGTCGTCGTCGGCGGCACGGGCTGGGACGGCCTGGTGCGGCTCTTCGCCCAGAACCACCGGCTCTTCCCTGTCGACGGCGACCTCGACGAGGTGATCCGCATCGCCCGCATCCAGCTCGCCCAGGCGGCCAAGACGAAGGTCGGCTGAGCTACGGCGTCGGTGGTGTCCGCATCAGCGCCCGCAGCCGATCGACACGATGGTCAGTGGGACCGAGCAGCTCGACCAGCCAGCCCAACGCCTCGTGGGCGTCGGGGGTGCCGACCTCGAGCATGGCCTCGATGTCGGCCCAGTCCTTGGTGCGGTCGAAGAACGCCTTGAACACGACCAGGTCGGTGGCGCCGAGGATGGGGATGGTGGTGCCGGCGAACGGCACGCGGCGGGTGCCGGTGGCGACGTGGTCGTGGAAGGCGCCGGTCGAGAAGAACAGGTCGACCGGGGTGTCGTCCCAGAACAGCCGCACCTGACCGTCCCGGGCGACGGCTCGCGCGTCCTTCGGGGAGGAGACGACCTCGGGCGGCAGCGCGGCGAAGGTCGTCGCTGCGTCGTCCGGACCGCAGAAGAGGTTGACGTCGATGTCGCGCGTGCCCCTCGGCTCGGCGGTGTGGAACGCCAGCGCCAGCGCGCCGCCGAACGCGTGCGGCACGTGCCGTGCGTCGAGGGCGGCGTCGATGGCGACGATCTTGTCGGCGAGCTCGGTCACGACGGGAACCGCGGATAGGGCAGGGTCCGTGCCGCGGGACGGGTCGGCAGGTGCGCCGCCAGACGCAGCACCTCGAGGAGGCGCCGGCCCTGGACCTCGTCGGACGGTCGACCGGATGCCACGAGGCGCACGTCGCCGCCGGCGGCCCGGATGATCCGCAGCAGCGTCGCCGTCGTGGGGTCCCGCCGACCCGACTCGTACTCGACCAGCGCTGCGGCTGACGTGCCGGCGCGCCGCGCCAGCTCGCGCTTCGACAGCCCGGCGGCCTCGCGTGCGCTGCGGATCATGGTGCCGGCGTCCATGCCGGAATGTTATCGGGTCCGGTTACGCGTCGGTCCGGCCCGTAGGCGTCGGCGAGCAGGTGCAGCGTGCGCAGGCGGCCGTCGATGGTGACGTGGTTCAGCACGACGATCACCTCGTCGGCATCGGCGAAGTGGCCGAAATCCTCGATCTGGCGCCGGACGGTGGCGGGCGTGCCGACGGCCGTGTGGCGCATCATCTCGGTGACCTGGCGACCCTGCGGCGAGTGCACCAGCGCGTCGAGCTCGTCCTCGCTGAGGCGTCGACCGCCGAGCGCCCGCCCGAGGAAGGTGGCGACCCTGCGCCGCTTGACCTGCTCGTGCACCGCCGTCGCCTCGTCGATGGTGTCGGCGACGACGACGTTGACCGCCGCCAGCACGTGCGGCTCGGCCAGCTGGTCCGACGGTCGGAACTGGCGGCGGTACAGCGCCACCGCCCGTTCGAGCTCGGCGGGGGCGAAGTGGGAGGCGAACCCGTACGGCAGGCCCAGGTGCGCCGCCAGCTCGGCGCCGAACAGCGACGACCCGAGGATCGTGATCGGCACGGCCGTGCCGGCGCCGGGGATGGCCCGCACGCCCTCGACCAGGCTGGCGTCGGACAGGTACGCCTGGAGCTCGAGCACGTCGTGGGGGAAGGTGGCGGCGGCGTCGAGGTCGCGCCGCAACGCCCGGATCGTGCGCGGGTCCGTGCCGGGCGCGCGGCCGACGCCGAGCTCGATCCGGCCCGGGTGCAGCGCAGCCAACGTGCCGAACTGCTCGGCGATCACCAAGGGCGCGTGGTTGGGCAGCATGATCCCGCCCGAGCCGAGCAGGATGCGCTCGGTGTGCGCCGCCACATGGGCGATGAGCACCGCCGTCGCCGACGAGGCGATCGACGCCATGTTGTGGTGCTCGGCGTACCAGATCCGCCGGAAGCCCCGTTGCTCGGCGGCCTGCGCCAGCTCGACGGTGGCCGCCAGGGCGTCGGCGACGGTGTCGTCGCGCCCGACGACGGCGAGGTCCAGGATCGACAGCGGCACGTCGGCGGAGACCATGGGTCGCAACCTACGTTCTTGTGGTGCCTGACCGCGCATGCGCGGCTCAGCACCGCAGGAATGTGGCGTTTGGCGGTTCGGGGAGCTACCCGGTGAAGGCGGGGTTGGCCTGCACCGGGGTGGCCGGGGTGGCCGGGGGAGCGCCGGTGGTCGTCGACGTGGAGGCGGGTGCCGCCGTCGTGGTCGTCGACTGCATCATGGCGATGGCCTCGACCGCCGTGGCCGGGCACGAGCCGTAGTCCCCGTAGCAGGTGTAGAGCTGCTCGTTGGCGCCGCCATACTCGTTCGCCATGCCGTCGCAGCGGTAGAGCACGAAGAACTCGGCCGACGTGGCCGCCTGCGGCGGGGTGGTGCCGATGACGACGTGC
>JAGQTE010000505.1 GCA_020439175.1 Acidimicrobiales bacterium
CACGGTGTCGAGCTCGGCCATCGAACGCCGGCGCCGGCTGCCGAGCGCCCGCTGCGAGCCGATCGATGCCCGTCGCCGGCCGGCGCGCACGCGGCGCGGGTCCTCGAGGTGCGCCAGGGCGTGGAGGTGTCGCCCGGCGGCCTGGCCGAGCAGGCCGACCAGGGTGTCGGCGCGCAGGTCCGCCACCTGGGCGACGGTGCGGATGCCGCGCCCGTGGAGCTTGGCGGCGGTCTTCGGGCCGACGCCCCACAGGCGCTCGACCGGTAGCGGCAGCAGGAAGTCGCGCTCGCCGTCGGGCGGCACGACGAGCAGCCCGTCGGGCTTGGCCACACCGCTCGCCACCTTGGCCAGGAACTTGGTGCGGGCCACGCCGACCGTGATGGCGAGGCCGACCTCGGCCTGCACGCGGGCGCGCAGCCGTCGGGCCACGACCTCGGGCGGGCCGACGATGCGGCCGAGCCCGCTGACGTCGAGGAACGCCTCGTCGATCGACATCGGCTCGACCCACGGCGTCGTGTCGTCGAACACGGCGAACACGGCCCGGCTGGCCTCGGTGTAGGCGGAGATGCGCGGCGGCACGACGACGGCATCGGGGCACAGCGCCTTGGCCTGACGCCCGCCCATGGCCGTGCGCACGCCCCGGGCCTTGGCCTCGTAGGAGGCCGCCAGCACCACGCCGGCGCCGACGATGACCGGGCGGCCGCGCAGGCGCGGGTCGTCGCGCTGCTCGACCGAGGCGAAGAAGGCGTCGAGATCGGCGTGCAGGATGGTGGCGTCGCCGGACACGAACACATGTTCGCTCAGGTGACCGTGGCCCGCAACCCGTCTCGCCCGCCACCGGTCCTGCCGAGAGCCCGTACGCTGACGCCCGTGCCGGGACCCACGATCACCCTCATCGGCGCCGGCGGCCTGTCGTTCGGCCCGACCATGGTCAACGACGTGCTGCACACGCCGGCGCTCGCCGGCAGCCGGCTGGTGCTGCACGACCTGAACGCCGACCGGCTGGACCGGGCGTACCGGTTCGCTGCCAAGCTCAACGCCGCCAACGGCTCGCCGGTCACGCTGGAGCGCACCACCGATGCCGCTGCGGCGTTGGACGGCGCCGCCTATTGCATCTCGAGCGCCGAGTTCGGGCGGTTCCCGTACTGGCGTCAGGACTACGAGATCCCTCGCCGGTATGGCGCCACCCAGGTCAACGGCGAGAACGGTGGTCCGGGGGCCGTGTTCCACTCGCTGCGCAGCATCGCCAACACCTTGTCCATCTGTGCCGACATCGAGCGGTACGCGCCCGACGCCTTCCTCGTCAACCTGTCGAACCCGATGAGCCGGGTGACGCTGGCCATCAACCGGGCGACGTCGCTGCGCAACGTCGGCATGTGCCACGAGATGCCGATCGGCGTCGTGCGCATCGCCCGTCTGCTGCGCATGTCGCCGCGCCACATCGAGGCGCGCGCCAGCGGCATCAACCACTTCACGTTCTTCACCGAGATGACCGACCGGCGCACGGGGGAGGATCTCCTGCCCAAGGTCCGGCGGTTGTTCGCCGGGCGGGCCTTCGACTTCGGGCCCTCGGTGACGCGCCTGGCTGCGGCGCTGGAACGTCGCCCGCTGCTGGCCATGGCCGCCGACCAGCTCTACGCCCCGCTCGTCGCCCACATGGTGCGCACCTACGGCCTGGTGCCGTGCTCGGTCGACAGCCACATCGGCGAGTACCTGCCCTTCGCCCACGAGATCGGCCACCAACCGGCCCATGTCGACCAGTTCGCCCGCATCGACCGCGTGGTCGAGAAGGCCACGACGTGGGTGGCGGACACGTCGCTGCCGGTGCCGGTGCAGCGCATGGGCCACAGCCTGGAGGAGGTCGTGCCGATCATCGCCGCCCTGCACACCGGCGAGCCCCGCCGGCTGATGGCGGTCAACGTGCCCAACCGTGGGTTCCTCCCCGACGTGGCGGAGGGGGCGATCGTCGAGGTCGGTGCCGTGGTCGACGGCGACGGCATCCACCCCGACGCCATGGCGCCGCTGGGCGAGCCGCTCGCCGGCTGGGTGGCGACGCAGGTGGCGTTGCAGGACCTGATCGTCGAGGCCGCGCTGACGGGCGACCGCTCGCTGGTGCTGCGCGCCGTCATCGACGACCCGGCGTCGCCCGACGACGAGGCGGCGTGCGCGGCGATGGTCGACGAGCTGCTGGCCCTCCAGGCCGAGCACCTGCCCGCCCTGGCGTGAGTCAGCTCGGCGACGGCTTGCCGGCGCGCCGTCAGCTCGGCGGCGTCCAGTCCTTGTGCAGGACCCGGCGCACCATGGGCTCGAACGTGCTCATCGGCTCGTTGTCGTAGTCGGGGTCGAAGCTGACCTCGTCGTAGCGGGCGCAGAACTCCGCCGTGCGCTCGAAGTGCGGGCTGTCCCGGTACTGGTCGCGGGCGTTCGGGTCGGCGCCGATCTTCGTGCCGTAGAAGTAGACCTGGAACACGGGATGGTGCTGGAGCATCCAGTGGTTGGCCTCGGACACGAACGGTTCGAGGATGGCGGCGATGACCTCGCCGTGGTTGAACGGCCCGAGGCTCTCGCCGATGTCGTGCAGGAGCGCGCACACGACGTACTCCTCGTCGCGCCCGTCCCGCAGCGCCCGGGTGGCGGACTGCAGGCTGTGGGTGAGGCGGTCCACCGGGTACGCCTCGTCGGCGGAGAGGTCGCTGAGCAGGCCGATGAGCAGGTCGGGGAGCTTGGCGATGTTCTGCTCGTGCACCCGGGCCAGGACCGCGAAGTCGTCGGGCGAGCCCTCGTCCATCCGGGTGAAGTGCATCCGTCCGATGTCGTCGTCAGCCATGGCCCGTAGCTTGCCACCCAAATTGGGCTCGGAATTCCGGAGTGTCGGCGTTTCGGGCCCGATTTCGGGGGTTTCCCGGGCGGTTCCGGGGGATCGGTGTAAGGGGACGGCGGGTTCGGCGGTCCTGACCTTCGACGAAGGAGGTCCCCATGTCCGCCAACCCGACCCCGTCATTCCCCCCCA
>JAGQTE010000506.1 GCA_020439175.1 Acidimicrobiales bacterium
CTCGGCGGCGTTCGGTTTCCCGGTGGGGACGTCGCCGGCGCAAATGATCTTTGTCTGCAAGTCGGCGGTGGTGTCGACCGCCGTTCAGCAGCGCGGGGGGTACTGGGCGTCCCAGGCGGCGGCGTCGGCGAAGGGCGCCACCACTGCACCCGAGGCGTCGCGCAGGTCCTGGGCGTCGTTCGACCCGACGGAGAGCACCAGGACCGTGGGCGGGAAGTCCCGCGCCAGTTCGGTGAGCCGCCCCGGCCAGTCGAAGATGTCGGGCCGCGCCAACCCGGACCCCTCCTCGCCGATCACCTTCACGTCGACGCCGGCCGGCACGTGGGCGCGCAGCGCTGCGCCGAGCCCGACGGAGATGGAGTCGCCGGCGACCGTCACCTTGTCCGTCGTCGTCGGCTGCGACACCGCCGCGGCGCCCGCGGTCGGCTCGCTCGACGAGCACCCGGCCACGGCGCCCACACCGAGCACGGCCGCCACGGCGGCGACGAGGACGAGCAGCGATCGGGAACGGCGCACCGCACCGTTCTAGGCGAGCAGGGCGCGAGGCTGGGGGCATGGACGCCTACGAGGCCATCACCACCACCCGCGCCATCCGCCGCTACCGCGACGAGCCGATCCCGGAGGCCGACCTCAACCGCATCCTGTTCGCCGCCACCCGGGCGCCATCGGGCTCGAACCGCCAACCGTTCCGGTTCCTGGTGCTGCGCCACGGCCCGGCGGCGCTCGAGGCGCGTCAGGTCCTGGCCGGCTGCTTCGCCGCTCTGTGGGGCGCCAAGCGGGCCGGCGACGGCTACGACACCGGCAGCGGCACGGACCCGACCTCGCCCAAGGCCCGCATGGCGGCGACCATGCAGCACTTCGTCGACCACATCGCCGACGCCTCGGCCATCGTGCTCGCGTGCACCCGGGCCCGCCACGGAGGCGTCCTGCACGACGGTGCGTCGGTCTACCCGGCGTGCCAGAACCTGCTGCTGGCGGCGCGTGCCCTCGGCTACGGCGGCGTCATGACCAACTGGCACCAGAGCGAGGCGGCGCGCCTGGCCGAGATCTGCGGCATCCCCGACGACGTCACCATCGCCGCCGTCATCCCCCTCGGCCGCCCGGTCGGCCACCACGGGCCGGTGCGGCGCCGACCGCTCCCCGACCTGGTCTACGAGGACCGCTGGGAGGCGTCGGCGCCGTGGGCCGTCGACCCGCCCGGCACCCGCTTCACCGGCGGCCCTCCCGCGCCGTGAGGTAGGCCCGGGCCGCAGCCCGCGCCTCGTCGTCGAGGTACGCCAGCGCCAGCAGCCCGGCATCGCGGTCCGCCGACGCCGGGCTGACGAGCTGATCGGCGGCCTCGTCGATGTGGCGCGACGTCATCTCGAGCACCAGGCGCGCCTTGCCGGCCAGCACCTCGGCCAGCTCGGTGGCGGCGGCGTCGACCTCGGCGGCGGGCACCACCCGGTTCACGAACCGCCACGCCAGCGCCTCGGCGGCCGAGAACCGTCGGCACGTCAGCACCAGCTCGCGGGTCAGCGCCGGGCCGAGCTCGCGCACCAGGCGCGGGATGCCGCCCCACCCCAGCGGGATGCCGAGGTCCACCTCGGGGATGGCGAAGGTGGCGTCGTCGGCGACCACCCGCAGGTCACAGGCCGAGAGCAGCACGACACCACCGCCGATGCACCAGCCGCGCACGGCGGCGACCGTCACCGCCCGCATCCCGGCGAGGGCGTCGGTGGCGGCACGGCCGAGGTCGCGCGAGCCGTAGACGTCGGCGTCGTCGGTGGCGAACGTGGCCGCCGACAGGTCGAACCCCGCCGAGAACGCCCGGTCGCCGGCACCCGACACGATGACGGCGCGCACGTCGGGTTGGCCGTCGAACCACGCCGCCGCGGCGATGAGCTCGTGCAGGAGCTGGGGCGACAAGGCGTTGAGCTTGTCGGGACGGTCCAGGGTCAGGTGGCCGACGGGGCCGTCGACCCGGACGGCGACGGTGGCGAGCTCGGGGGCGTCCATGGCGCCCGACCCTAGGGTGCGGGGCATGGATCCGATCACCTGCACCCCGATCGGCCACGTGCGTGGCGGCCGAACCGAACCCATCGATGACGACTGGGACGCCGTCGAGGCCACCATCGAGCTCGACGGCGAGCGCTTCGGCCCCGACGTGCTCGCCGGCCTCGACGCCTTCTCCCACATCGACGTGGTGTTCGTGTTCGACCGCGTCGACGAGGCGGCCGTGCACCTCGGCGCCCGCCATCCCCGCAACAACCCCGACTGGCCGGCGGTCGGCATCTTCGCCCAGCGAGCCAAGGTCCGTCCCAACCGCATCGGGGTCACCACCTGCCCGCTGCTCGGGGTGGACGGCCTGAGGCTGCGGGTCCGCGGCCTCGACGCCATCGATGGCACGCCGGTGCTCGACATCAAGCCCTACCTGCGCGAGTTCGCACCCCGCGGCGCCACAACGCAGCCGGCGTGGGCCACCGAGCTGATGGCCGGCTACTGGTAGCGCCGGTCGGGCACGGCCGTCACCAGCGACGGGCCCAGTCGGGTGCCGGCTGCGGATCGGGCGTCTCCGGCGCCAGGTCGTGGTCGAACGTGACCTCGTCGACGCCGTCGCCGGCGCGGATCTGCAGACGCCCGTCGGTCGTGGCCACCAGCAGGCGCCCGTCGGCAGCCCAGTCGGCCCACTGGACGTCATCGAGCACGATCCGGTCGTCGCCGGCGACGAGGGCGTAGGCGCAGGCGTCGGCGTCGGGCTCGCCGGTGCGGAACCCGGCGTAGGCACCCGACACCTCGAGCGCCACGGCCGGGTCGCCGGGCCGGGCGCGGCGCATCGTGACCAGGCGACGCTCGTCCCAGGGACCGCCTGCGGCACGCGGCGGCGTCTCCGGCGCCTCGACCCACCCCCGCCGCCGCTCGACCACGAACTGCTCCGCCCCATTGCGTGCAATGCCGTGGCGCGCCAGCAACGGCGCGGCGTTGCCGACGTCGGGCGCGCCGACCACGCAGGCGCCGACGTCGTCGGTGAGATGCAGGCCCCGGGTGTAGGTCGAGCCGCTGCCCCAGGCGGCCAGGGCGTGCAGCCACGGCAGGCGCGACACCGCTTCGTACACGTCCCCCGCCGGCCAGTCGGCGCCGGCAGCGTGCACCGAGCCGACGAACCAGCGGCCGTCCGGCGACAGGTCGCACTTCTGCGGGATGACGCGCGCCTTGATCCACGCACCGCGCTCGTACGCCGGTGACGTCAGATCCCACCGGCCGAGCGCGCACCACGCCGTCGGACCGCGTCGCAGCACTGCCGCCACCGGCGCACCGGTCGCCACGATGCCGTACAGCCGAGGTGCCGCGCCCACGTCGGCAGGCTACGACGCCTCGCACGACGCCGACCGGTAGGTTGCGCCCGTGCGCTTCTCCTATGCCGAATCCCTGATCGACCCGACCTTCTACGCCCCGCTGGCCCAGGCGGCCGAGGCGGCGGGCTTCGACTCGATGATCGTGCCC
>JAGQTE010000507.1 GCA_020439175.1 Acidimicrobiales bacterium
GCCGCCGTACTCGCGGGCGAAGGGCACGCCCTGGGCCACGCACTGGTCGATGATGTTCACCGACACCTGTGCCAGCCGGTAGACGTTGGCCTCGCGGGCGCGGAAGTCGCCGCCCTTCACGGTGTCGTAGAACAGGCGGTACACCGAGTCGCCGTCGTTCTTGTAGTTCTTGGCGGCGTTGATGCCGCCCTGCGCCGCGATGGAGTGCGCACGTCGCGGCGAGTCGTGGAAGGTAAAGCACTTCACGTTGTAGCCGAGCTGTGCCAGCGAGGCGGCGGCGGATGCGCCGGCGAGGCCGGTGCCCACCACGATGACGGTGAACTTGCGCTTGTTGTTGGGGTTGACGAGCTTGACCGAGAACTTGTGGTTGTCCCACCGATCCGCGATGGGTCCGGTCGGCGTCTTGGCGTCGAGCGTGAGCGTCATCGGTGGCCTCCTCAGCTCACCACGCCGGCGAGCACGGCGATCGGGAAGGTCAGGTTGCAGCCGACGACGAGGGCGGTGAACCCGATGGCGAAGCCCTTGCGCAGGCCGTTCGTGCGGGGGTTGTTGGCCCCGAGGCTCTGGAAGATGCTCCAGGAGCCGTGGAAGAGGTGGAAGCCCAACGCCAGCTGCCCGACGATGTAGGCGGCGGCGATCCAGGGCACCGACAGGCTGTTGACCACGTTCTGGTAGACGTCGGTCGGCTCGCCGTGGGTGACGTCCGACGGGAACCAGGCCCAGGTCAGGTTGGCCAGGTGCATGAGCAGGAACGCCAGCACCAGGATGCCGGAGTAGCGCATCGTGCGGGCGGCCCAGCTGGCGGCCAGGTAGTCCCGCGGCGACTGGTAGCCGACCGGGCGGGACCGCCGGTTCATCATCGTGAGCGAGTACGCGGCGTGGAGGTGGATGACGAACATGGCGATCAACCCGATGCGCATCAGCCACAGCACCGAGTGGTCGGGCAGGATCGGGTGCAGGAGCGTGCGGAGGCTCTCGGAGTAGGCGTTGTACTCCTCGGGCCCCAGGTACATCTTGAGGTTGCCGATCATGTGGGCGAACACGAAGCCCATCAGCCCGATGCCGGTCAGGGCCATGACCCACTTCTTGCCGACCGCCGTCGAGTAGAGGCTGAGCGGCCACGGGGCCCCGCCCGGGCGCTTGTGGACCGGCCGAACCTCGATGTTCGGTGTCAGCCCAGGGGACTCCTGCGTTGCCGTCACGGGCACTCCTCCGTTGGCGTGCTGCGAACGCGGCAGCGACGCTCAGGAGGTCGCCGCAGCGGGCGAAAGGCCGCTGCGCACGCTACTGGTGACGGGTCGTCAGGTGCGAACTCGTGCACGATGTTGCGCGCATGGGTCCCATCGCGACGAGCGATGGGAGTGACGGGCCCATCAGCCGATGCGGGTGCGGTAGCGGCGCGCGTCGTGCACGCCGTCGCCGGTGAGGGTCAGCGCCACCTCCACGGGGCCGGGGGCGTTGGGGAGGACCAGGTCGACGGCGCCGACGCGGCAGACCGCGTCCGACGGCACGTCGCCGCTGAAGCGCTGCTCGGCGAGCACGACCGTGTCGTCGCCGGCGCCCCAGGTGACGACGACCGCGAGCTCGAGCCCCGTCAACGGCCGTCGGAGGTCGTTGACCACGTGCAGCTGCTGGCGCAGCGGGGCGCCAGGCGCCAGCAGCTCCGGAGGCCAGTCCGCCACGGCGATGACCGCCCGGCACGCCAGGGTCAACGCGCCGTAGGCCGGTGTCGGTCGACAGCGGTCGTCGAGCACCGCCGGGCTGATGGCGGCCGCGCCGTCGGCGAACCCGCCGATGGCGAAGCCGCCCGCCGGTCGGTACTTGAGCCGACGCAGGGTCTCGATGTGCCGGCGGAGCAGCTCGGCCTGGTAGCGGTGCGTGGCGTCGATCCACGCCTCGGCGGAGGCGTACCCCTCGGGCGGGAGCCGTCGGCGCAGGGTGGTCACGTCCGTCCCGTAGGTGCCCGCCAGGTCGTCCCAGTCGAGGTCAGGCCATCGCCCCCGATCGTCGAGCACGGTGCCGGACGGCACCGACGCGGCACCGATCTCGCTCACGAAGCGCCCCAACCGGGGCCACGCGGCCAGCGTGGGACCGAGCTGTTCGGCCGTCCCGTGCTCCCACCCGAAGCTCAGCGGGCTGTCGACCCCGTCGACGCCGGGCAGCGGCGCGAGCTCGCCGGCGTGGGCGAACACCGCACGCGTGCCATCCGCATCGCGCAGGACCCGGGCGACGGCATGGTCGAGCACGGTGCGGCTCCACCTGGGTGCGGTGGCGCGCAGCAC
>JAGQTE010000508.1 GCA_020439175.1 Acidimicrobiales bacterium
AGCCGGCGACGACGTCGACCTCGTGCAGGTTGCGGTCGTAGACGTCGGCGTCGCGGTGCACCCGTTCGGTGACGCCCTGAGCGACGAGGTCCTGGTAGAGCGTCCCGCCGAAGGCGACGTTGAGCACCTGATGGCCGCGGCAGATGCCGAGCACCGGCTTGCCGGCGGCGTGGAACGCCCGCACGAGCTCGATCTCGTAGCGGTCGCGGACCTCGTCGCCCTCCCACTCGGGGCGCAGCGGCACCTCGCCGTAGGTGCGGGGGCACACGTCGGCGCCGCCGTGCAGCAACAACCCGTCGAGGTCGGCCACGACGTCGTCGAGGGTGACCGGACCGGCAGGGCGCACGGTCGGGATCAGGTAGGCGATGGCGCCGCCCGATTGCACCCAGAACGCCATCGACTGCTCGAGGTACAGCAGCGTCTTGCCCTTGAAGATCGGGCGCTGGTCATCCGGGTGGAAGAAGCAGGCGCTGATGCCGATGCGCGGCGGGCGCCCGGGCACGGCCGCGTCGCTCACAGCGCCCGCTCGAAGATGGCGACGAAGTCGGCCTCGGTGCAGTCGCGCGGCCCGTTGGGCCAGCAGGCGTCGGCGATGGCCAACGCCGCGAGCTCGCCGACCCGGTCGCCGCCGACGCCGGCCGCCTCGAGCCCGGCGGGCACGCCGACCGTCGCCTTCAGCTCGGCGAGCCACTGCAGGAACCCGGTCGGGCTGGTGTCGTCGAGCCCGACGGTCACGGCCATGGTGGCGAACCGCTCGGGCACGACCTCGACGTTGAACGCCAGGGCGTGGTCGATCATCACCCCGTTGGCCAGGCCGTGGTGCATGTCGACGGCGGTGCCGAGGGCGTGGGCGCAGCTGTGCACCAGGCCGAGGCCCTTCTGGAAGGCGATCGCCCCCATCATCGACGACAGCAACATGGCGCCGCGGGCGTCGAGGTCGGTTGGCTCGGCGACGGCACGGGCCAGGTTGGCGGCGCCGAGGCGCAGACCTTCGAGGGCGATGCCGTCACAGATGGGGTGATAGTGGCGGGCGAGGTACGCCTCGATGTTGTGCGTCAGGGCGTCGAGTCCGGTGGCGGCGGTGATGTGCGGCGGCAGGCCGACGGTGAGGGCCGGGTCGGCGAGGACGACCTTGGCCAGCAGGTGCGGCGAGAAGACGATGCGCTTGATGTGGGCGTCGTCGGCGATGACGGCCGAGCGACCGACCTCGCTGCCGGTGCCGGCGGTCGTCGGGACGGCGACGAAGTACGGGATGCGGTCCTCGATGGGGCGGGCGCCGGGGACCTCGTCCTCGTAGTCGAACAGGTCGCCGTCGTGGGTGGCCATCACGCCGATGGCCTTGGCGACGTCGAGGGCGGCGCCGCCGCCGACCCCGACGATGGCGTCGGCACCGTGGGCCCGGTACGCCTCGACGCCGGCCGTGACCTGGGCGACGACCGGGTTGCCGACGACGCTGTCGAACGTGGCGGGGGCCAGGCCGGCGCCGTCGAGCCGCTCCACGATGGCGGCGAAGAACGGCAACGGCGACACGCCGACGTCGGTGACCAGCAGCGGCCGGGACACGCCGGCGCGCGCCAGCACGTCGGGGAGCTCGTCGACCGCTCCGGCGCCGAAGCGGATCGTCGTCGGGAAGCTGAACGTGGAGAGGTCGGCCGTCACGACCGCCGATTCTGCCAGCGCACCGCACGAACCGGCGAGCCGGCGCCGCCGACGAAGGCGCCAACCGCGAGCCGAAGCAATCCTTTCCCGCACGAGTGGCCGAAGTTGATCCACTACGACACCGAAACAGCCACTCGTCCCGACCGCAGCCCGCTCCCGGCCACCGCACGCCACCTCCGTGCACGAGTGGCCGAAGTTGATCCACGAACACACCGACACGGCCACTCGTCGAGTGGGCAACGTGCAAAGGCGGCCCGAATTGACGACCGTGTCACCTACCTGGGCCCCGTCCGCCACGGGGAACGTCGTTCCCATGGAGCAGGCGCTCGCGCTGGGCTCCGATCTGGAGCAGCAGGGCCAAGGTCGCGTCAGCGTCGGCTGTCAGATCCGTGTAGCTGAACCGGACGGTCTCCACCCCGACGGCCTGCCCCGCTTGCACCCGACGCTGGTCGTGAGCGAGATCGTCGACTCGTGCGTGCCACCGTCGCCCGTCCGCCTCGACGACGAGCATCCAGGAGCGGATGAAGGCATCGACACGGCCCGGTCCTCCAGGATCCCAGGGCAGCGACGCCTGGAACTCGACGGGCGGAACCCGGGGGTCGTCGAGCAACCGCCAGAGATGCTCCTCGAGGACGCTCTCCGGCACGGGCTCGCCGGCGCTGCGACGTTCGACGAGCCGGCGCAGATCGACGGCTCCGCGGCCACGCGCTCTGGATCGTTCGACGGCGAGATCCTCCAAACGCCCGAGGTGCACGCGACGCTCGGCCAGCGCATCGGAGACCGCTCGGTCGAGCCGCTCGAACGGCACCGTGCCCGCGAGATCGCCCACCACCTGGTCGATGGTCCCCACGCGAATGCCCTGCACCCGTGTGGCGCGGTATCGCTCACGTCGGTGCACGACGGCCAGAGGGCTGGCATGGCACCGGCCTTCGGTGGTCGTGACCTCGGGCGGCACCGGCGGGAAGTCCGTCAGGCCGTGCAACGCCGCAGCAGGCGCATCGGACACCGCGCTGCGTTGCGTCAGGAGCGTGGCAGCCATCAAGTCGCTCTCCCACGACGTCGGCACGCCGGCCATGCGGTAGACCCCGGACGCAAGCCCGTCCCATCGGCCCGACGCCAGCCGGCGCTGCACCATCGTGCGGGAGCCACCGAGCTCAGCGACCTGGTCGAACGAGAACACGCCGTGCTGGCGCCGCGCCAGCCGAGCCACTGCTGCATCGAACCCGTCCACGTGGCAACTCCTCGACATCGAAGACTCGAGGCCGAGAACACGGCGATGCGCGTGCGCGCCGATGCACCATGGCGCAGCTCGACGCCATCGCGAAGCGAGTTTCGCCCTGCATGTCGACGCCAGCTCCGACGACGAGTGGCCGATCGGCATCCACCAGGGATGCGCTTCAGCCACTCGCCCGAAGCGTGCACGACGAGTGGCTGGCCCACATCCCGACCGGATGCAGAACGACCACTCGTCCGGAACATCCGAAGCGGCGACGCGGCAGCCACTCGCCCGAAGCTCGCGCGACGACTGGCTGACCGACATCCCCACCGGATGCAGAACAGCCACTCGTCCGCAACGGCGGCGCGTCAGAAGCGGCGCCGACGACGACGCCACCACGACCGCAGAGGCGGGGTCAGATGATCTCGAAGTAGCGGCGCAGCTCCCAGTCGGTGACGGCGTCGGCGTGCTGACGCCACTCCCATTCGCGGGTGGCGACGAAGTGGTCGACGAAGTCGGCGCCGAGCAGGTTCCGCATCACGGTGGACTCGCGCAGCCGGGCCGTCGCCTCGAACAGCGTGCGGGGCAGCCGCTCTGCCGACGGGTCGGCGTAGCCGCTGCCGATGGTCTCGGGCCGCAGCTCCAGCCCCTGCTCGATCCCCCACAGGCCCGCCGCCAGGGACGCCGCCACCGACAGGTACGGGTTCGCATCCGAGCCCGGCACCCGGAACTCGAGACGCGTCGACTTGGTCGAGCCCGGGATGACCCGGCACGCCACGGTGCGGTTGTCGACGCCCCATGTCGGCGTCGTCGGCGCCCAGAACCCGTCGACGAGGCGCTTGTACGAGTTGACCGTCGGCGCCACCAGCACCAGCAGCTCCGGCAGCAGCGTCACGATGCCCGCCAGGTACGAACGGAACAGCTCGCTCATGCCGTGCGGCGCCGACGGGTCGACGAACAGGTTGCGCTCCCGGTCGAGGTCCCACAGCGACTGGTGCGTGTGTCCGGAGCACCCCGGCAACGAGGTGTTCACCCGGGCCATGAACGTCGGCAGGATGCCGAAGCGGTGGGCGATCTCCTTCACGCCGGCCTTGAACAGCAGCGCCCGGTCGGCCGACTCCATCGCCGTCGAATACAGGATCGCCGCCTCGAGCACGCCCGGCCCGGTCTCGGTGTGCAGGCCCTCCAACGGCACGCCGAACTCCCGCAGCTCGGTGAGCATCGCCTCGAAGTACTCCTGGTTGTGCGCCTGGCGCAGCACCGAGTAGCCGAACATGCCGGGCGTGAGCGGCTGCAGGTCTCGGAAGTCCTTGTCGTGCACCGAGGTCGGCGTCTCACGGAAGTTGAAGAACTCGAACTCCAGCCCGAACAGGCCCAGGTACCCCATCGACGCCGCCTTGTCGACGACGCGCTGCAGCAGCCGCCGAGGGCACACCACGGTGTCGGGCGTCGAACCGACGTAGTCGCACAGGAAGAAGTGCCGCTCCGACTCCCACGGCACCCGCCGGTGCGTCGAGAGGTCGATGCGCACCGAGCCGTCGGGGTAGCCCGTCCGCCAGCTCGTGTAGTCGACGTTGTCGTAGCACTCGTCGGACGAGTCCCAGCCGAAGACCACGTCGCAGAACCCGAAGCCGTCCTCGACGGCGCCGAGGAACTTGGTCTTGTCCAGGTACTTGCCGCGCAGGACCCCGTCGATGTCGACGATGGCGACCTTGATGTAGTCCGCCTGGTCGTGGCGGATCTCCTCCAGGACGGTCTGCTCGGCGTGGGTGAGGCTGCGGGGCTCGTTGGTCACGGGCGGCGAGTCTAGGGACTCAC
>JAGQTE010000509.1 GCA_020439175.1 Acidimicrobiales bacterium
CCTCGGATCCGGCGGCCGCGCGGGGCGCCGGCGCCCAGGCGTGCCTGCTGGCCCTGCTGGTGGCGTGGGTGCCCATCGCCCTGTTCCTGGCGGACAACGCCAAGGCGGTGATGGACGTCGGCCCGCTGCTCGCGTTCGGTGCCGGGCTGAGCCTCGGGTGCGTGGGCGTGGTGTGGGCCGTGGGGTGGCGACGCGGCCGACCGGCGGCACGGCGCGCCGCCGGGGCGTGCGCCGTCGTGGTGCTGAGCACCTTCCTCTACGGCCGGTGGTTGTCGACCGAGCCGGCCTCGGCGGTCCGCGGCACGATCGGCGTGGTGCTGTGGCTCGTGCTCACGGCGTTGCTCGCCACCTTGGCGGCTCGGGCGATGGCCGTGCCGGCGGTGCGCCAGTTCGCGCTGATCACCGTCGCGCTCGTCCTGGCGCTCGCCACCGTCACCACGGGCAGCGTTGCGGTGGCGCGCCGTGGCGCGGTGGCTCTGGAGGCGCCCACCTACGCCTGGCCGGCTCCTCCCGAACGCACACCGAACATCTACTGGTTCGTGCTCGACCAGTACGGCCGTAGCGATCAGCTGCGCGCCATCACCGGCTACGACAACGCCTCGTTCGAGGAGGCGTTGCGCCAGCGGGGCTTCGCCGTCTCGGAGACCACGAACGCCGCCTACCCGCACACCCACCTGTCGCTGGCGTCGACCCTGCTCATGACCTACCCGTGGACCGACCCCTCGACGCTGGCGCCGGACGCCAACGTGCGGGTGTACGACGAGGTCGGTCCCGTCGTGCGCGGGGACAACCCGGTCGTCGAGGCCCTGCGCGACGAGGGGTACTCGTTCATCTACGCCCCAGCCGGGGTCTACGACTGGGGCGCGTGCGATCCCACCCTCGCCGACGTGTGCCTCACGGGGTCCGGCGGCGCACCGTGGGCAGCGGACCCGTTGCGGGCCCTGCTGGCGACGACGCCGTTCGCGCTCGTCTGGGGGCAGGGAGCGCACCAGACGCCGGCAGGCGTGCTCGACCAGCTCGACGCCGAGCGGGCGCAGGCGACAGAGCTGGAGCCCTTCTTCGTCTTCGCGCACATCCTGTCGCCGCACGAGCCGATCCGCTACGCGCCCGACTGCTCGCTGCGCAGCGAGTGGATCCAGGGCTCGAACCTCTCGGGACCGGAGCGTGTCGATGCGTACGTCAACGACGTCCGGTGCCTCAACGCGGATCTGGTGGCAGCGATCGATCGCATCGTCGCCGCCGACCCCGATGCGGTGATCATCGTGCAGTCCGACCATGGGTCGAAGCTGACCTTCGACTGGTCGAAGCGCTATGACGCCTGGACGGACGCCAACCTGCAGGAGCGTTTCGGCGCGCTGAACGCCATGCGGTTGCCCGAGGGGTGCGATGCCGACGTGGAGGGCGCCCCGCTGGTCGACACGTTTCCGATCGTGCTGGGGTGCCTGGCGGGTCGTGCGCCCGAGCCCGGCGAGCAGCGGTCGTTCTTCACGGACTACGGCGACCTCTCGACCCTGGTCGAGGTGAGCGACCGCGTCCGGTGACGTCGCGCCGGCTGGTGCCCTCGGACCGGGCCCCGCTACCCTTGCCGGTTCGCCCCGGGCCGACAACCGTCTGAGAGAACCACCATGGCCGTCCCGAAGAAGAAGACCTCCAAGGCCAAGAGCCGGAGCCGCCGGGCTTCGAACTGGCGCCTCGACACGCCGTCGCGCAGCACGTGCCCCCGTTGCGGCGCGGCCAAGCTGCCGCACGTCGTGTGCGGCAACTGCGGCTGGTACAACAACCGCCAGGCGATCGACGTCGACTGACGCGATGCAGCTGTCGCTCCCCATCGCCCTCGACGCCATGGGCGGCGACAAGGCGCCCGGCGAGATCGTCGAGGGCGCCACGCAGGCCGCCGCCGAGCTCGGCGTCCCGATCGTGCTGGTCGGCCGTGCCGACGACATCGGCGATGCCGTCGGTCTCGAGATCATCGAGGCCTCCGAGGTGATCGCCATGGACGCCGACCCGGGGTCGTCGGTGCGCACCATGAAGGACTCGTCGCTCGTGCGCGCCGCCGAGGCCGTGCGCGACGGCCGGGCCTGCGCCATGGTCAGTGCCGGGAACACGGGCGCCACCATGGCCAGCGCCCTCCTGCGGATGGGGCGGATCAAGGGCGTGAAGCGGCCCGCCATCGCCACGCCCATCCCGGTACCGGGGTCCGAGCGGCCCACCGTGCTCCTCGACGCCGGCGCCAACGCCGAGTGTCAGCCCGAATGGCTGGTCCAGTTCGCCCAGATGGGTGCCGTCTTCGCCCGGGACCGCTACGGCATCGCCTCGCCGCGCGTCGGCCTGCTCTCCATCGGTGAGGAGCCCACGAAGGGCAACCCGCTGGTCAAGGAGACCCACGCGCTGCTCGCCGACGGAGCCTGGATCGGGTCGACCGGCGCCAGCTTCGTGGGCAACGTCGAGGGTCGCGACATCATGACGGACGACGTCGACGTCATCGTGACCGACGGGTTCACCGGCAACGTGGCGCTCAAGACCCTCGAGGGCTCGATGCGCTCGCTCGTCGCGGCGTTGCTCGACGTCTTCGGTGCGACGCCCGAGGCCCAGCAGGCCTCCGAGGTGCTGTGGCCGGCGTTGAGCCCGCTGTACGCCCAGCTCGATCCCGACAACACCGGCGGCGCCATGCTCCTCGGCGTCGACGGCGTGTGCATCATCTCCCACGGTTCGTCGGGCACCCGAGCGGTGGTCAACGCCTGCCGGGTCGCCGCCGAGATGGTCGCCGGCGACGTGGTGGCGCACCTGCGCGACGCCGTCGCACCCAGCTGAGACCCACGAGGCACGAAACCGCAGGTCACAGGGGGTGAACGGGCAGCGGTCGACCCCGATCCGGTACACTCCGCCGCCTTGCCCGGGTCCGAGCCGACCCGGCACGCACCTGCCAGGAGCACCCGTGCCCGCCGAGACCCACATGGAGCAGAGCCCCATGGACCGCCAGGACGTCCTCGACCTCATCCGCGACCGCCTTGCCGACATCCTCGAGATCGATCCCGGCGGCATCGGCGAAGGTGACTCCTTCGCCGACGACCTCGACGCCGACTCGCTGGCGTTGATCGAGCTGGTCGAGGCGCTCGAGGAGGAGCTCGGCGAGCGCTCGGTCGGCTTCCGCATCGAGGACGAGGACCTCAACGACCTCAAGACGGTGCGTGACGCCGTCGACTACATCGTCGCCAAGCTGGGGACTGATTGACGAGCGTCCGGCCGACGGGCTCGCGCAACGTCGGGACGAGGCAGGGCGCGTGGCGGTGACGCTCGCAGATCCCGCCCGGTCCACGGCGGCGACCGACCTCATGGCGAGGCTCGGCCACGACTTCGACGACCCCGAGCTGCTGGCCCAGGCGCTCACCCACCGCTCCTGGTGTGCCGAGCACGCCGGCTATGCGTCCAACGAACGCCTCGAATTCCTGGGCGACGCGGTGTTGGGCCTTGTCGTCACCGACCACATCTTCCGGACGTACCCGGAGCTGCACGAAGGGGCGTTGGCCAAGCTGCGGGCCCGGGTCGTGTCTGCGCCCGTGCTGGCCGAGGTCGGTGACGAGCTGGGTCTCGGCGCCGTGCTGCGGCTGGGCAAGGGAGAGGACGCCAGCGGCGGCCGCACCAAGCAGTCGATCCTGGCGGACGCCTTCGAGGCCGTGATCGGCGCCCTGTTCCTGGATGGCGGCCCCGACGAGGCGGCGCGCCTGGTGCTCGACCGGCTCGGCGGCCACATCGTCGACGCCGCGGCCGGCCCCGGGGGCCACGACCACAAGACGCAGCTGCAGGAGCTGGTCGCCCGCCGCGCCGCCGGGGTGCTCTCGTACGCCGTCACGGACGAAGGGCCCGATCACGACAAGGTGTTCCACGCCACCGTCTCTGTCGACGGTGCCGTCGTCGGCACGGGGTCGGGACGGTCGAAGAAGCTCGCCGAGCAGGATGCCGCCGCCGCGGCGCTGGTGCACCTGCGCGTCGATGGTGGTGGTGCGACGGGGGAGGGGACCGATGCCTGAGCTACCCGAGGTGGAGACGATCCGGCGCGAGCTCGAACGCGACATCGTCGGCAAGAAGATCAAGACCGTCGACGTGACCAACAACCGGTCGATCCGGCGTCACGCCAACCGCAAGCAGTTCACGTCGCGCCTCGAGGGGGCGAAGATCACGGCGGTGACGCGGCGGGGGAAGTACCTGCTGGTCAAGCTCGACACCGACGAGGTGCTGGTGGTACACCTCGGCATGAGCGGCCAGCTGCTGCGACTCGCCGCCAAGGATCCGGCGATCAAGCACACCCACGTGGTGATCACCTTCACCCAGGGCGGTCAGCTCCGCTTCGTCGATCCGCGCACGTTCGGTGAGCTGTTCGTGACCGCCCCCGACGATCTCGAGCGCGACGTCCCCGAGCTCGCCGAGCTGGGCATCGACCCGGTCGAGCAACCGATGAGCTGGGTGGACTTCGGGCACCTGCTGCGTGCCCACAACATGAAGCTCAAGGCCTTCCTGATGGATCAGAAGATCATCGCCGGGATCGGCAACATCTACTCCGACGAGATCCTGCACGCCGCGGGCCTGCGCTATGACCGCACGACCGAGTCGCTGTCGACGCAGGAGATCCGGCGGCTCTACCGCGCCGTGGTCGAGACGCTGCACGACGCCATCAAGTACGGGGGCTCGACCCTGTCGGATCAGCAGTACGTCGACCCGTCGGGCAAGCCGGGCGAGTACCAGGAGTACCACCAGGTCTACGACCGCGAGAAGCTGCCGTGCCGACGGTGCCGGGGCACGGTCGTGAAGGCCAAGTTCGCCGGCCGCAGCACGTACTACTGCGAACAGTGCCAGATGTGACCCTCCGGGCGGAGGGGATGCACAGGCCGCCGGAGGCGGCCCGCTAGGGTCGCGCTACGCCCCGTGCCGGACGCGGGAGGGGCTTCTCTAGGAGCGATCGCGGAGTAGGGCGTGCATCTCAAGAGCCTCACCTTGAAGGGCTTCAAGTCGTTCGCGGAGGCGGCGACCTTGCAGCTGGAACCGGGCGTGACCGTAGTGGTCGGCCCGAACGGCTCGGGCAAGTCGAACGTCGTCGACGCCATCGCCTGGGTGCTCGGTGCCCAAGCGCCGTCGGCGGTGCGATCGCAGAAGATGGAAGACGTCATCTTCGCCGGCACGGACAAGCGCAACGCCCTGGGTCGGGCCGAGGTCAGCCTGGCGATCGACAACGGCGACGGACAGATCCCGATCGAGTTCACCGAGGTGACGATCACGCGCACGCTGTTCCGCTCCGGCGAGAGCGAGTACGCCCTCAACGGCGTGCCGTGCCGGTTGCTCGACATCCAAGAGCTGCTCTCGGACAGCGGCGTGGGCCGCCAGCAGCACGTGATCATCTCCCAGGGCCAGATCGACGCCGTGCTCAACGCCAAGCCGGAGGAGCGGCGGGCGATCATCGAGGAGGCGGCCGGCGTCCTCAAGTACCGCAAGCGACGTGAGAAGAGCGAACGCCGGCTCGCCTCCACCGAGTCGAACCTGACGCGCCTGCAGGACCTGCTGCGTGAGGTGCGGCGCCAGCTGCGGCCGCTCGAGCGCCAGGCCGAGGCGGCGCGGCGCCACGGCGACCTCGTGGCCGAGCTGCACGCGCTGCGCGTCCACGTCGCCGGTCAGGAGCTGGTGGCGCTGCGCAAGCGCCTCGAGGCGAACAGCGCCCGGCGCCAGGAGCTGGGTGCCGCCGACGGGGAGCTGAAGCGGGTCCTCGCCGATCTGGACACCCGGGTGCTGTCGACCGAGGCGCGCCTGAGCGCCATGGGCGGCGACGACCTGGGCGATCAGCTCGCCGAGTACGAGTCGCTCAACGAGCGTGCCCGCGGCCTGGTGTCGCTGCTGGCCGAGCGACACCGCGGCCTCGAGCGCGAGCGCGACGCCTTCGTCGACCAGGCGGTCGTCGCCACCCTCGAAGCCGAAGCCGAGAACCTGCGCAACGAGCTCGAGGCCGTGCTCGCCGAGGCGGCGGAGCTGGCGCCGGCGCTCGAGGCGCTCGCTGCGGCCGAGACCGACCTGGCGGCCCAGCGTGCCGCCTTCGAACAGGAGTGGGGCGAGGGCGTGCCGGCGCCGTCGGGGCATGCCGCCGAGGTGCGTGGCGAGCTGGCGGCGTTGCGTTCGGCGTTGGCCCGCGGGGAGCAGGAGCTGGCCCGGGCGACGCAGCGCATCGACGGTCTGGATGAGAAGGCGGCGCGGCTGGGCAGCGAGGCCGAGCGCCTGCGCAGCGAGCTGAACGCCGCCGAGGAGGCGGAGCTGCCCTTGGTCGACTCGCTCGACGCCGCCGAGAAGCGCTGCGCCGACGCCGAGGCGACGGTCGCCTCCGCCGAGGCGGCGGTGGCGACGGCGGAGGCCGATCATCGCAGCTGGACCGCCCGGGCCGAGGCGCTGGCCTTGGCCCTCGACGAGGCGCGCTCGCGCGCCGGCACCGAGCGGCTCGCCGACGTCGACGGCGTGCTCGGCACCCTCGCCGACCTGATCGAGATCGACGCCGGCTGGGAGCAGGCGTTCGAGGCGGCGGCGGCCGAGGCGCTCGCCGCCGTGGTCGTCGAGTCCGTCGACGTCGGACGCCGCGCCCTCACCGAGCTGTCGGCGGCCGAGCTGCCCGGCGCCGTGCTGGCGCTCGGGGGTCCGGCGCCCTCGCCGATGCTGCCGCCGACCGCCGGCGAGTCGGTGCGCACGCACGTGCGCAGCGGGCGCGCCGACGTCGACGCCCTGCTCGAGATCGGAAGAGCACA
>JAGQTE010000510.1 GCA_020439175.1 Acidimicrobiales bacterium
AGGCCCTGCGGGCTCTCGGCAACCGCCTCGTCGGCATCCTCCACGGATGCCTCCACCACCACAACACCTACGACGAACACACCGCCTGGGCACACCGCCCCGAGAACAACCTCACCACCGAGACGATGCAAGACGCCGCTTGACACCTACCAACCCTGGGATGTCTGAGCCCGCCGCGCGAGACTGCGCGGATGCGTCGGCGGTGGGTCCTCCCGGTCATCCTGGTCACCTGGCTTGCCTGGTGGTCGCCGGCGACCGCGCAACCGCCGACCTCACCCCCGGTCTCGCAGCCCGGGGCGCCGCAGCAGACGCAGCCGTTGAGCCCGGGCGGCCTGCGGCCGCCGGACATCCTGATCGTCAAGATGGCGTTGCTCGCCGAGGTCGGCGTGTGGTCGCCCGATGCGGAGTTCCCGCCCGAGGCCGCCCAGATCGCCGAGCTCGTGCGGCTCGACGACTACCTGGACATCGACAGCGACGAAGACCTGGCCGAGGCGCTCGAGACCGTCGATGCGGAAGGTGCGGCGGTGCTGGCGCAGATCCGGGCCGGCGGCGCCGTGCCGAGCCCGGAGGTCACCGCCGCGCTCGGTCTGCTCAGCGACGAGGACTGGCGGGTGCTCGACAGCGAGGACGAGTACCTGGCGACACCGCCCTCGGTGTACGTCGACGCCCTCAACGACCTGTTCTCGTCGCAAGGCGGCGTGCCGCCCGACGGCCGCCAACCCTTCCCGCAGCAACGGCTCGATCAGGTGCTGACCAACCTCGATCTCGGCACCATCCTCGACCTCGAGCCGCTCGAGGACGAGGGCGACGCCACCGCCGGTGCGCCGACGTCCACGCCGTCGTCGTCCGTGGCCGGCCAACCGACCCCGTCCGCGGTGGCGCCGGCCGACGAGTCGTCGAGCGTGCTCGTGCTCGTGACGGTGATCGGCGTGCTGGCGCTGGTGATCGTGGCGCTGATCGTGGCGGTGCTCACCCGTCGCAAGGACGACGCGGTCGTCACCAAGGCCCAGCGGGCCGACACGGCCGACGGGTTGCTCGACGTGGCGGGGACGCTGACCCGGGCGCGCGACGCCGCCGAGGTCCAGCGCATCGCCGTGACCGAGGCGGTCCGCGTGGTCGCCGGCGATGCCGGCGGGTTCGTGTCGGTGGTGGACGGCGCCGCCCTCGTCACCCATCAGACGCCGAACGCCTTGTTGATCCCCGAGCGCATCGGTGAGGGCGTCGTCAGTCGCGTGATCGACACCGGCCAGCCGATCGCCACGGTGAGCCAGACCGAGCCCTCGGTGAGCCAGCTGCCGGTGAGCCTGCTGGCGGCGCCGATCATCGGTGGTGGCGCCGTGCGCGGGGTGCTGGTCGTGCTGCGCAACGGCGTGGGCGCGTTCGAGCTCGCCGACCAGGAGGCGCTCACGAAGCTGGCGCCGGTGGTGGCCGCCGCCCTCGACACGTTCGTGCGGCTGGAGACGGCCCAGGCTGATGCCCTCGTCGACCCGCTCACCCAACTGGGCAACCGCCGCAGCCTCGATCGGGCGTTGGGGGGAGCGACGGCGTCGGCGAAGGTCGGCGACCACCCGGTGTCGGTCCTGATGATCGACGTCGATCACTTCAAGCACTACAACGACACCCACGGCCACGCCGCCGGCGACGAGGCCCTGCGTGCCGTGGCTGGCGCGATCACCCATGCCGTGCGCGACGGCGACAACGCCTTCCGCTTCGGCGGCGAGGAGTTCTGCGTCGTGCTGCCCGGCGCCACCGAGGCCGACGCCGTGGTCGTCGGCGAGCGGGTGCGGGACGCCGTGGCGTCGCTCGACATCGACGGCGCCGCGGAACAGCCGGGCGGTGCGCTGACGGTGTCGATCGGCGCGGCGAGCGCCATCGGCGACCAGGCCGACGCCGTCCAAGCCAGCGCCGACGACGCGCTGTATGCCGCCAAGGCCTCGGGCCGCAACCGGGTGGTGTCGGCGTCGAGCCTCAGCGCGGACTGACCACGGTCGGCACGACGGCCGGCCCGGTCAGACCGATCGGCGGCCGCCACTCGACGCTGTCGAACACGGTCGGCGTGGCGAGGCGGGCGGTCCACGCCCGAACCGCCTCGGTGAGCTCGACTCGGGCCAACGATGCCCCGAGGCAGTGGTGGGGTCCGTGGCCGAACGCCAGGTGCGGTGTTGCGGCGTTGGCCGCCGGGTCGTACCGGTCGGGCGCGGGGAACGCGGCGTGGTCGCGGTTGGCCGACCACAACGACATGCGGGTGATGCCGCCGGAAGCGATGGCGACGCCTCCCACCTCGGTGTCGGCGGTCGCCGAACGACCGACGGCCGACGCTGCCCCGTGCAGCCGCAGGATCTCTTCGGCGGCTGCGGCCGGCTCGACCACACCGGCGGCCACGTCGTCCCAGGCGCCGGCGGTCGTGGCGAGCAGGACCCACGTCGTGCCGAGCTGGTTGCGTGTCGTCTCGTGGCCGGCGAAGACGAGGCCGGCCACGGAGCTGACCGCCTCCTGCTGCGTGAACGCGCCCGACACCGCCGCCTCGGCGATGCGGCTGACGAGGTCGTCGGCCGGCTCGGCTGTGCGCCGCGCCACCAGCTCGGTGGTGTAGGCGAGCAGCTGCTCGAGCGCAGCGTCGATCTCGTCGATGCGCTGTCCGGCACCGAGGATGTCGAAGCCGAGACCGATCGTGTCGGCCCACACCCGGAAGTCGTCGCGGTCGCCGTCGGGGACGCCGACCAGGGCGCAGAGCGCGTCGAGCGGCAGTCGCTGGGCGAACGCCGCCACGACGTCGAACGGCTCGCCCATCGGAAAGGTGTCGATCAGCTCCTGGCAGCGCGCGGCGATGGCCGGGCGCATGGCCTCGACCTGGCGCGGGGTGAAGGTGCGCGCCATCACCGACCGCCACGCCTTGTGCTCGTCGCCGTCGCGGTCGAGTGGCGAGATGGCCATCCAGTCGTGGAACGCCCCCGACGTCACGCCGCCGAGACGCAGGGCGTCGATGAACGCCTCGCGAAACCGCGCCGGATCGGCGAGCGTCGCCCGCACGTCCTCGTAGCGCAACACGACACCGCCGATGCCGTCGTCCAACACCGGACCCGCGGCCCGCGCCTCGGCCAGCGCGGCGTGCGGGTCGACGAAGAAGTCGGTCATCGGACCCGCACCGTACCGGTGTCGATGCGCTCGGCCAGGAAGGAACCGGTCACGGCGCCCGGCTCGGTGCTGTCGCCCGACAGGGTGCCGCACACCACGCCGTCCCCGGCATGGGTCAGCTCGACCGAGGGCGGCGTGCCGAAGAGCCGGCCGTTGTGGTCGTACACGGCGTAGAAGTTCACGACCGGGCCCGACTCCACCTCGTCTGCCGGAGGGTACGTGCCCAGCGTGACCTCGCCGGCGCCCTGCACCGACAGGACGACCACGACCTCGTCCTCGCCGAGATCGCTCGGCTGGAGCACGTTGCGGGCGTCATCGATCGAGATGTCGGTGTTCGAGAAGGTGAAGGTGCCGCTCTGGGTGTCGGCGCCGACGATGTCGGCGTACGAGGTGACCATGGCCACCTCCACCGGACCGTCGTCGGTGACCACGGTGAGGGTGGTCTGCTCGACGCAGCCTTCGGCCAACTCGGGGGCTGTCGTCGACGAGGTGCCGGATGCCGACGGTTGCTGCGTGCCGTCGGCGCCGCCCGCAGGAGGCTCCGAGTCTGCCGAGCAGGCGCCCACGCCGGCGCAGGCAGCGAGTGCGACGACGAGGAAGACACGTCCGTGCATGGCGGGCAAAGTTACCGTCCGGTGGGCGCGCGGGGCCCATCAGCGGGAACGAGCGCGACCGAGTCGGCGCGGGTGCCGGTTCGGTGGTGCCTGATCACGGCAGCCGCCGCAGGATCGTGAGGCCGTCGGCGACCGGGAGCATGACGCACTCGACGCGCGGATCGGCGGCGACGGCGTCGTTGCAGGCGCGGATGGCCAGGGTGTGCTCGTCGTCGGCGGCGGGATCGATGACGGCGCCGCCCC
>JAGQTE010000511.1 GCA_020439175.1 Acidimicrobiales bacterium
CAGGAGGATGACGCCGCGGCCGTCCGCCACGGCCTCGGCGGGCCCGGCGGCGCGGACGTCGAAGGTGAGCGGGCCGACGGTCGGGTCATCGACGGTGACGGTCGAGCGCTCGATGGCCAGGCCGTCCGACGCGGGGTCGGCACCTCCCGTGCCGGTGGGAGCCGCACCGGTGCTGACGGTGCCGGCCGTGGTGCCGGTCGGCTGCTCCACACTCGGCGACGTCGAGCACGCCGACAGGCCGAGCAACGCTGCTGCGGCAGCCGTGGCGACGACCTGGACCCCCCGGAGCGCACGCACGCGCCGAACCCTACCGACCCATGCGTTCCGTGCCCGTCGCGTCCAGCACCGCTCCCTCGTTCTGGTGGTGGCACCGGTCGGATCGGCCACCGGTTGCCGCACCAGTGCGAGCGTTCTTCGTTCCGGTAGTGAAACCGCGCCACCGATGAACCAGTTACCGCACCAGAACGAGATGGCAGCAGGGTCAGGGGGCCTCGGCTTCGCCGGGCGAGGTGCCGGCGTCGTCGTCGTCGCCTTGGTCGATGGCGCGGCGTTGGGCGGCCACCGCCTCCTGGTCGCGCTTGGCCTGCTCCAACTGGCGGGCCCGCAGCGCGCCCTTGGCCTCGGCGACGAGCGAGGTGATGTCCTCGGTGCGCACGGGGCGCGGCGGCATCGGCTTGCGCTGCTGCGGCGGGAGGTCGCCCTGCGCCGCAGCATCGGCCCGGCTCGGCAGACCGTCCTCGGCGTGTCGTGCCTCGGCTGTCGCCTCGAGGATCTCCCGCGCCTGATGCACGAGGTCGAGCTCGGCTGTCGTCGCGGCCGCCACCGCGACGTCCTCGACCGGAGCCGCCGGCGCGCTCGGTGCGGAGAACAGCGATGTCTTCGGCGCGGGCGCGGGCTCGACCTCGACCTCGGGCGCCACGGCCGGCTCGACAGCTGGCTCAGCCTCGACCACCGGCTCGACGACGGGCTCGACCACCGCCTCTGGCTCCACGACTGCCTCGACCGCGACCGGCTCGGGCTCCACGACTGCCTCGGGCTCGATGACCGGCTCGGGTTCCACCGTGACCGGCGGCGGCGGAGGAGGCGCTGCGGCAGCGCCCGGCTCGGTCACGACGGATTCGGCGACCGGCGGTGCTGGTGCCGCAGGAGCAGGCGCCGGGGCGACGACCGCCGGCGGGTCGGTGACCTCGGTCAGCACCGAGCGCCAGTCCGACGCCGCGAGATGCGACACCTGGGCCGGCGCCAGGCGCAAGACCGACTCGGGGACCTGGTCGGCGATGGCGCGGACCCGCATGTAGCTGTGGATGTGGTGCACCGCTTCGAACAGCGGGCGGCGCCGCTCGACCAGCGCCTCGGGCGCCGGCGCCAGGAAGCCCCACACGGTCAGGGCGATGCGGACGTCGTGGATGACGGGAGCCCGGCCGAACAGCGATGCCCGCTTCAGGGCCACGGCGGCGCAGCCGGTGAGCGCGTCCTCGGCGTGCTCGCCGGGCGCCAGCACCAGCTCGTGCTCGACGTGCTCGAGCAACGTCAGCACGAACCCCTGATCGGGCCCCTGGTTGCCCAGACGCGGGCCGCTCGGCTGCATGCCGAGCTGCGCCGGACGGTCCTCGATCCACGGCTCGGCCCGCCATGGCGGCGACTCGTAGGTCCGCGGCTTGTCGGTGACGGGGACGGGCACGTACGGCGGCGCAGACATAGCGTCGCCAGCCTACGCCTCGACGCCGCCACCGACGGAACCGCGTCAGGACATGTGCTCGAGGCCCCACACGATCGAGTCGGTGAGCGCCATCCACGACGCCTCGATGACGTTGGCGTCGACGCCGGTGGTGAACCACGTGTCGTTGCCGTCCGTCGACTCGATCAGGACCCGCACCACGGCGCCGGTGGCGGCACCGCCGTCCACGACGCGCACCTTGAAGTCGACCAGGTGGATGCGCTCGAGCGCCGGGTAGCGCCCGTTGAGGGCACGGCGCAGGGCGTGGTCGAGGGCGTTGATCGGCCCGTTGCCCTCCCCCACGGCGGCGATGCGCTCGTCGCCGACCCAGATCTTCACGGTCGCTTCGGTGGACGTGTCGGCGTCGAGATCGGGCGCCTCGGGCGAAGCCCGGTGGTAGCTCGACACCCGGTAGGCCTCGGTGCGGAAGAAGTCGTGACGCCACCCGGTGGCTCGCCGCATCCGCAGCTCCAGCGAGGCATCCGCCGCCTCGAACACCCATCCCTGCGCTTCGAGCTCCTTGAGCTCATCGGTCAGGGCCGCCGCCGCCCGATCATCGAGCTCGACACCGAGCTCGGCGGCCTTCATCACCATGCCGGCGCGCCCGCCGAGGTCGGACACGCGGCCAACATCGTCCAGGCGGTCGAGGCCAGCCTGCCCGCGCTGAAGGCCTACATGCCCTTCGCCCACCTGCCCCAGACCGAAGACACCCAGTACGACCGGCTGGTGAAGGTGTGCGCCGACTACTGGCGCGGCGACGACTTCCATCTGCACCTGTTCGACGCGGCCTCTGGCGCGCTGTTGGGCGGCCTGGGGCTGCACCGCAAAGCCCACCACGCGCACGCCATGGAGATCGGCTACTGGATCCGGAGCGACCGGGCCGGCCAGGGCCTGTGCACGCACGCCGCGCAGATGGCGGTGGCGCTGGCGGTGCACCGCTTCGACTGCGTACGCGTGCAGTGTGTCTACGACCCCAGCAACGCCGCCAGCGCGCGGGTGGCCGAGAAGGTGGGCTTTCAAGTGGAGTGCGACCTGCCCGGTTTCCTGCCCACGGGCACCGACGCCATGCGCGCCGAGGGCTGGCGGGTCAGCGGCACCGCGCGCATGACCGCGCTGAGCGCCGACCGAGCCCGCGCCCAGCCCTGGTGGGATGACCTGGTGGCGCGCCTCCAGTGGTGGGACGGCCAGGGCCGCCCGGTGGTGGACTGCGCCTGAGGAGGCCTGTCAGGTTGGGGGCAACTGGACGCGGGCCGCCAGTGCCCAGCGCGGGCACCGCCCAGGCGCGACCTGCAGATAGAGTGCCGACTCCAGCGCGTCGACCCGCTTGC
>JAGQTE010000512.1 GCA_020439175.1 Acidimicrobiales bacterium
AGGCCACCGACGAGTGCCAGAGCAAGCTGGCGGTGGGCGAGGCCGACGTGGCGCACCTCTCGGCCGAGACGCAGCTCGCCGCGCTCGACACCGACGAGGGCCGGCTCCAGGTCGTGCGCGACCGCGGCGAGCAGGAGGAGCTGTTCGTCATGTTCCAGACGGCGGCGCCGCCCTTCGACGACCCCCGGCTGCGTGAGGCGCTGGCGCTGGCCACCGACGCCGGCGCCTTCGCCGAGGCGACCGGCGCAGCGCAGGACGCGGTGGCGACGGGCCCGTTCGCCCCCGGATCGCCCTACGCCCGGTCCGGCGAGGCACGGGGCCCCGACCCCGATCGCGCCCGGGAGCTCGTGGCCGAGATCGAAGCCGAGCGTGGCCCGGTCACCGTCACGCTGACGGCCACCGACGACATCGCCAACCTGCAGCGGTCCCAGGTGCTCTAGGAGCAGTGGAGCGCCGTCGGCGTCGACGTGGTGCTCGAGTCGGTCGACCAGAACACGCTCATCGTCGACGGCATCGCCGGCAGCTACGAGGCCATCATCTGGCGCCAGTTCGGGGCACCCGACCCCGACGGCGACTACCAGTGGTGGGTCTCGCCCCAGCCCGGGGAGACGTCGCTCAACTTCTCGCGCAACGTCGATCCCGAGGTCGACCGTGCCCTCGACGACGGTCGGGCCACCACCGACCCGGCGCAGCGTGCCGAGGCCTACCGGCGCCTCCAGGAGCGGTTCGACGCCGCCAACCCCTATGTCTGGCTGCTGCACACCGGTTGGGTGATCGTGGCCGAACCGTGGGTGCACGACCCGGTCAACGTCACCCTGCCCGACGGTGCGGCGGCGGCACCGGTCGCCAACGGCGTGGTGCGCTTCACGGAGACCTGGATGGACGCCGACGCCACCGAACAGGCACGAGCGGCGCGCGGCGGCTGAGCGCTCGCGGCGGTCGGCGCACCGGGCCGCTCGTCCTCCCCTCAGACCGCTGGGACCCGTCCGGGGCTCCGGAACCACTGGACCCCCGGACGGTGAACACTGTAAAGTGCTGCACCAGCGGTCGAAGGGGAGGACGAGCGCCATGGGGATCACCACCAACCTGTTTCGCGGCAGCGGGGAGGGGGCACACCGGCTCGAGGTGCTCGAGGGCACCTGGCCGACCGACATGGACGGTTGGGTGTTCATCGTCGGACCCGACAAGCGCGAGCCGGGCGGGCACTGGTTCGCCGCCCACGGCCTGCTGTGCCGCATCGACTGCGCACCCGACGCCGAGGGGCGCGTGCCGGTGCGCTTCGCCCGGGTGCGCACGCCGGTCGAGCGGCTGGCGCAGCGGTTCCCGAAGCTGTTCACCGAGGTGCAGTTCGCCCAGGCCTCGCCGTTCGGCGTGACCAACCTGGCCAACACCAACGTCCAGCAGATCGACGGGCGCCTGTTCATCGGCTACGACGCCGGACGGCCCATCGAGGTCGACCCCGAGACCCTCGAGCACGTCACCCCGGTGGGCGACAACGCCGAGTGGCTGGCGGCGGTGCCGGGTCTCGTCGAGCCTCTCGTCAGCGTGGCGGCGCATCCGGCGCCGGCGTTCGACGAGCACGCCCTGTACTTCGTGAACTACTCGGCCCTGCCGGGCGACCGCCAGACGTCGGTGGCCCGCTGGCCGCTCAACGGCCCCATCGAGCGGTGGCCGCTCGTGGGGATGGATGAGTTCGACTCGATCCACGACATCAAGGCCTCCGACGACCACCTGGTCATCTCCGACCTGCCGTTCATCATCGAGCCCCAGGCGCTGCGCGGGAAGCCGCGCACCAAGGCCAACCAGGAGATCACCCGGCTGTGGATCGTGGCCAAGGACGCCCTGCGCCGCACCCCGCCGGGCGCGCCGGTGCCGGTCGTGGCCGTGACGGTGCCGATGCCGACCGGGCACCTGTCGGTCGACACGGACGACGCCGACGGCGTGGTGACCGTGTACCTCGAGCACATCCCGCTCGCCGACCTGATGATGAAGATCGGCCCCGAGTCGCGCCGGCACCTCGACGGCAAGCCGTTCGACCCCGGCTACGAGGGGATCATCGCCTCGGGCGTGCAGCCCGGCGTCGTCGGCAAGTACCGCATCGACGCCGCCACCGGCGAGGTCCTCGAGTCCGAGGTCGTGTGGGACGACCGGTTCTGGGGCAGCGTCCTGGCGGCCAAGGACGACACGTCGTTCGCGGCGCGGGCCCGGGTGCGCGACCTGTGGTACGCCGGCATCGGCTGCGACCAGGGGCTGATCACCCAGGAGTGGTGGGACCTCTACGGCGACGGCGCCCTCGAGCACGTCGTCGACCCCGACGAGCTCCCCGCCGAGGGGCGTCCCGGGGCGCTGGCGCACTTCGACCTGGAGTCGATGAAGGTGTCGGAGGTCTTCGAGTTCGACGACGGCGCCTTCCCCAGCCCGCCGACGTTCGTGCCCCGCACCGGCGCCGAGGACCCGGGCGACGGCTATGTGGTGGTGCTGGTGCACCGCGACGGCGACAAGCAGCTGGCCGTCTTCGACGCCCAGCACATCGAGCGCGGCCCGCTGGCCGTGGCGTCGGCGCCGGGGTTCAACCCGCCGCTGATGCTGCACTCGATGTACATGCCGGTGCGCCGTGGCGCCCGCCCGTCGACCTACCGGGTGCCCCTGTGGCGGGACGTGGCCCAGGCCGTGCGCACCATGCCGGCGACGTTCGTCCGCATGGTCCGCTCCGGCAAGGCCGCCAAGTCGATGATGTGACCCGTCGGGTCAGGGTCGTTCGTCGACCGTGATCGTGCGGGTCGTTGGCAGCTCGCCGCCCGCCCATTTCACGACGAGGCGGTAGTTGTAGGTGCCTTGCGGCGCTGGACAGGGCCATCCAGGCGGTGCTCCCGGCGGGCAGAGCTTCTGTGTTCCGGTGAGCCCGACGTCCACGGCGTTGCCGTTGGGGTAGTAGAGCAGGACCTGGACGTTCGCCCCGGCGCCCGGCGTGACTGTCCACGTGAGCTCTGGAGCCTCGGCTTCGGAATAGCCCTCAAAGACCGAGTTCTTCGTAACTCGTACGTCTGAGCAGTTGTTGCACGGAGCTACGGTCGTCGTGGTCACGGCACCGCCGCCGCCTCCACCGCCGCCTCCACCGCCGCCGCCACCGCCACCACCACCGCCGCCCGAGCCGCCGCCGGTGCCGCTGGCTGCGGTCGTGGTGGTGACGATCTCGTTGTCGGGGAGCCCGGTCGCCTCGGTGGTCGTGGAGCGCGGCACGAACGACGTCGTGGTGGTCGACTCCTTGGGCTTCTCGGTGGTG